>NZ_LUNH01000065.1:0-52835 GCF_001628525.1 Aeromicrobium sp. REDSEA-S38_B2
GGCGGGCGACGTACTCCGCCCAGGTCTCCGGCGGCGCCCCCTCCTCCCGGCGCTGGGCCAGCAGGAAGGCGAAGTCGTCGGCCGCGAGCTCCTCGTGCGCGGCGCGGGCGGCCGACTCGTCGTCGACGGTCAGCCGTCGCAACAGGAGCTCTCCCATGTCGGCACCCGATCACGGGAATGAACTCGAGCGCCAATGCATTGAGACCAGTGAAGAAAGTTGAGCCACTCCCACTCAAGTAACTTGCCTCGAGATCGGGAGCGGCGCACACTGGCTCCGAATCCCCGGATCTTCCCCAGCACCAACTCATCGTGGAGGTAGCAACCATGGCCCGTGCCGTCGGCATCGACCTGGGTACGACCAACTCCGTCGTGTCCGTCCTCGAGGGTGGCGAGCCCACCGTCATCGCGAACGCCGAGGGCGCGCGGACGACCCCGTCCGTCGTCGCCTTCGCCAAGAACGGCGAGGTCCTCGTCGGTGAGGTCGCCAAGCGGCAGGCCGTCACCAACGTCGACCGGACCATCAAGTCCGTCAAGCGCCACATGGGCACCGACTGGAAGCAGTCGATCGACGACAAGGACTTCACGCCGCAGCAGATCTCGGCGTTCATCCTGCAGAAGCTCAAGCGCGACGCCGAGTCCTACCTCGGCGAGACCGTGACCGACGCGGTCATCACCGTCCCGGCGTACTTCTCCGACGCCCAGCGCCAGGCCACCAAGGAGGCCGGTGAGATCGCGGGCCTCAACGTCTCGCGCATCGTCAACGAGCCCACCGCCGCGGCTCTCGCCTACGGCCTGGACAAGGGCGAGGACCAGACCATCCTGGTCTTCGACCTCGGTGGCGGCACCTTCGACGTTTCCCTGCTCGAGGTCGGCGAGGGCGTCGTGGAGGTCAAGGCGACCTCCGGTGACAACCACCTCGGTGGTGACGACTGGGACGCCCGGATCGTCGAGTGGATGGTCAAGAAGTTCAAGGACAACAACGGCGTCGACCTCGCCGCCGACAAGATCGCCAAGCAGCGCCTCCAGGAGGCCGCGGAGAAGGCGAAGATCGAGCTGTCCTCCTCCAGCGAGACCACGATCCACCTGCCCTACATCACCCACGGCGAGTCCGGCCCGCTGCACTTCGAGGAGCGGCTGACCCGCGGTGAGTTCCAGCGGATGACCTCCGACCTCCTCGAGCGCACCAAGGCCCCGTTCCAGGCCGTGCTCAAGGACGCCGGCGTCTCGATCTCCTCGATCGACCACGTCGTGCTCGTGGGTGGCTCCACCCGCATGCCCGCCGTGAGCGAGCTCGTCAAGAGCCTCACCGGTGGCAAGGAGCCCAACAAGGGCGTCAACCCCGACGAGGTCGTCGCCGTGGGCGCCGCGCTCCAGGCCGGCGTGCTCAAGGGCGAGGTCAAGGACGTGCTCCTGCTCGACGTCACCCCGCTGAGCCTCGGCATCGAGACCAAGGGCGGCGTCATGACGAAGCTCATCGAGCGCAACACGACGATCCCGACCAAGCGCAGCGAGGTCTTCACGACCGCCGACGACAACCAGCCGTCCGTGGCGATCCAGGTCTACCAGGGCGAGCGCGAGATGGCCGCGGGCAACCAGCTGCTGGCCACCTTCGAGCTCACGGGCCTGCCGCCGGCGCCTCGCGGCGTGCCGCAGATCGAGGTCACGTTCGACATCGACGCCAACGGCATCGTGAACGTGTCCGCGAAGGACCGTGGCACCGGCAAGGAGCAGTCGATGACGATCACCGGCGGCAGCGCGCTGTCGAAGGACGACATCGACAAGATGGTCAAGGACGCCGAGCAGTACGCCGAGGAGGACCGCAAGCGTCGCGAGGCCGTCGAGACCCGCAACCAGGCCGAGGCGCTCGTCCACACCACCGAGAAGTTCATCGCCGAGAACGGCGACAAGGTGGGCGACGACGTGAAGTCGCAGGTCCAGGCCGACGTCGACGCGCTGAAGTCGGCGCTCGAGGGCGACGACAACGACGCCGTCCAGGCAGCCGTCACCAAGCTCGGCGAGTCGAGCTCGAAGATGGGCGAGGCGATGTACGCCGCGGCCGCCGCCGAGCAGCAGGCTGCTGGGACCGACGCTCCCGCCGGTGAGTCGACCGACTCCGACGACGACGTCGTCGACGCCGAGATCGTCGACGACGAGGAGAAGAAGTGACGTCCGAGCCCGAGGGCACCACTCCCGACCCGGAGACCGCCGGGGAGGGAGTGGCCGACGAGGCCGTGGAGGTGCCGACGGGCGAGGAGGAGGTCGTCGAGGAGGTTGCGTCCGACGACGCGCCGACCGAACCGACCGCCGAGCAGCAGCTCGCGGAGCGCACCGCCGACCTGCAGCGGCTGCAGGCCGAGTACGTCAACTACCGCAAGCGGGTCGAGCGCGACCGCGCGCAGGCTCGCCAGCAGGGCGAGGCCGCGGTGCTGCGCTCGCTGCTGACGGTGCTCGACGACATCGGCCGCGCGGAGCAGCACGGTGAGCTCTCGGGCGGCTTCAAGGCCGTCGCCGACGCGCTCACGCAGGCGCTCAAGGCGCACAAGCTGGAGGCGTTCGGTGCCGAGGGCGACCCCTTCGACCCCCGGCTGCACGAGGCGCTGTTCGCGGCGGGCGAGTCCGCCGAGGTGAGCGTCACGTCGGTCGGCCCGGTCGTGCGCACCGGCTACAAGGTCGGCGACGAGGTCCTGCGGCACGCGCAGGTCGGGGTCGTCGAGCCCGCCGAGGGCGACGCGCCGGCCACGTCGGCCGAGACCTCCGACGACGAGTGAGCGGCGGTGGGGCGGCGACCACGGTCGCCGCCCCGCCCGCACCACCAGAGACCATCGCGACACGAGAGGAAGGGGTGAGCCGTGAGCAACCCGAGTGACTGGGCGAGCAAGGACTTCTACAAGACGCTGGGCGTGTCCAAGGACGCGTCGACCGACGAGATCAAGAAGTCCTACCGCAGGCTCGCGCGGGAGAACCACCCCGACTCCAACCCGGGGAACAAGGCCGCGGAGGAGCGCTTCAAGGAGGTCTCCGAGGCGTACGCCGTCCTGTCGAGCCCCGAGAAGCGCAAGCAGTACGACGAGCAGCGGACGCTGTTCGGGCAGTTCAAGGGTGGTTTCGGCGGTGGTGGCTTCGGCCAGCCCGGCGGCGGCTACGGCGGTCAGAACGCCACGGACTTCGACCTGAGCGACCTGCTCGGTGGCATCTTCGGCGGCGGGGGTCGCGGCGGACGTCGTCGCCCGCCGCAGGGACGTCGCGGTGACGACATCGAGACCGAGGCGACGATCACGTTCCAGCAGGCGGTCGAGGGCGCGACCCTCCCGCTGCGGATGACGAGCGACGAGGCCTGCCCGACCTGCCACGGCACGGGCGCGAAGCCCGGCACGGTGCCGAAGGTGTGCACGAAGTGCCAGGGCAGCGGCATGCAGACGAGCGCGTCCGGTGGTGTCTTCGCGATGACCGAGCCGTGCTCGCAGTGCCGCGGTCGCGGCCTGGTCGTGGAGCACGAGTGCGCCACCTGCCGCGGCACGGGCCGTGCCCCGTCGAGCCGCACCCTGCAGGTGCGGGTGCCGGCCGGGGTGAAGGACGGCCAGAAGATCCGGCTCAAGGGCAAGGGCGGACGAGGCGAGGGCGGTGCGCCCGACGGCGACCTGTTCCTGCTCGTCCACGTCGAGCCGCACACGATGTTCGGCCGCAAGGGCGACCACCTGACCATCACGGTGCCCGTCGCGTTCGACGAGGCCGCCCTCGGCGCGCAGATCAGCGTGCCGACGCTCGACGGCCCCCCGGTGCGGCTGAAGGTCCCGGCGGGCACACCGTCGGGCCGGACGTTCCGCGCCAAGGGCAAGGGCGCGGCCACGAAGGCCGGCACCCGCGGCGACCTGCTGGTCACCGTGGAGGTGCAGGTACCCACCGACCTCGACGACGCCCAGCGCGCGGCGGTCGAGGCCCTGCGTCAGGCGCGCGGCGCCGCCACCCCGCGTGACGGCCTGTTCGAGGAGGTCGGGACGGCATGACCGACATGCCCTTCACCCCGCCGGGTCCCGACGCGAAGGTGTTCGTCATCAGCGTCGCGGCCGAGCTGTCGGGGCTGCACCCGCAGACGTTGCGCACCTACGACCGGCTCGGCATCGTCGAGGCCGGTCGCACCGGCGGCGGCGGTCGTCGCTACTCGCTGCGCGACGTCGAGCTCCTGCGCACCGTCGCGCGTCTCACCGCCGAGGGCCTGGGCCTCGAGGGCGTGAAGCGCGTGATCGCGCTCGAGAACCAGGTGCTGGCCCTCCAGCAGAAGGTCGCCGAGCTCCAGACGGAGCTCGCGGCCGCGCACCACGCGCTCGGCACGGTGCAGAACCTGCCGGTGCTGGCGCAGCAGACCCAGCTCACCGTCTGGCGCCGCCCCAGCCGCTGAGGCTAGGCGCTCTGGACCTCCGCCTCCCAGCCCGGGACGGCGAGGCGCAGGGCGACGAGCAGCTCGAGGCGGCGGTCGGGGTCGGTCAACGGGTCGTCGAGCATGCGCTTCGCGGTGGCGAGACGCGTGTGGATGGTCTGCGCAGGCGTGCCCGTCTGGCGGGCGAGCACGTTGACGGGCGTGCCGTGCCCCAGCCAGTCCAGGACGGTGCGCCCCAGGGCTGCGCGGCGCACCGCAGGCAGCTCGAGGAACGGTCCGAGACGTGAGCCGGTGAGCAGGTCGGCGAGCAGGGGCGAGCCGTGCACCATCACCTGCGTCAGGACGTCGCGGGTCTGCGTGACCGGCGCGCCCGGGACGGCGACGGCGGCGGTCGTGCGGGTCAGGCGGGCGGCCTCGGGTAGCTCGACGAGGGGTACGACGGGCCCGCGCGCGACGTCGACCCCGCTGCGTCGGCGCACCTGGTCGTTGGTCCATGTGGCGGGCACGGCGCTCTCGCCGGGTGCCGTCCCTGCGAGGACGTCCTCGTGCTCGCGCAGGGCGGGGTCGAGGGCCGCGTCGGGGTCGGTCGCCACGACCGGCGTGAGGCGGACGGCTGGGTCGAGGCCGCAGGCCAGGGCGAAGCCACGCAGGGTCCGGACGTCTCCCGCGCCGAACGCGGCGCGGGACAGGGCGTGACGACGCCGCTCCGGCGCGAGCGCGTGGAAGCGCTGCATCGTCTGCATGCCTTGGCGGATGTGCCCGAGGATGCGCATCAGGTACTCCTGCACCGACCGCGACAACGCCTCGGAGTCGAGCTGGTCGAGCTGGTGCAGCAGCACCGGCATGACGTGGCGGCGCAGGCCCCGCCCGATGGCGCGCAGCGCGACCGTGAGGTCGTCGTCGGTCAGCCCGTGCACGGTCTGCAGCTCGCCGAAGTGCGTGCACTCGGCGGCCACCGCCTGTGCGGCGGTCCGGGGGTCGCCGTCGTGCGCGAGGAACGCGTCGACGCACGCGCCGGCGAGCCGAGCGCTGACGACCGCTCCGTTCGGGACGGAGTCGCGCACGAGTCTCTCGACCTGGCCACGCAACCCCGCCCCGTCAGGGAGGGAGTTCGACGGGTGGTGCGGGAGGGATGGGTGCACCTCTCCCGTCGTCGTCATGGGTGCACGGTCACAGGGGCCGCAGGGTCGAGTCAACGCACTTCGTCCGACCGACCCGAACCGGGCGGAAATTTGTCACGCGGGTGACAAGTCAGGAGACCGTACGAGACCCCGACGACAGGGCCGTGACGCCCGCGGAGAGCCCGGCCGCGACGCTCGCGAGACCGGGACCCAGCAGGCCCCCGGCGGCGAGGGCGCCCGCGACCGCGCTGCACGTCAGCGCCACGACGAGCCCACGTCGCGCCGCCCTGACGGCGGAGCGGGACGCGCGCAGCGCGGTGGCGACCCGCAGCACGTCGAGGTCGGGCAGACCGAGGTCGTCGGCCAGCGTCGTCGACGGCGCGACGTGCAGCACCCGCTGGCCCTCACGGGAGCGGGTCTCGACGTCGGCCTCCTGCCCGGCCGCGTCGACGTCGCCCGCAGCGTCGACGACGCCCACCTGGAGCCCGACCTCGCGGGTGCGGGCGTCGGTGTCGGAGGAGCGGAGGGCGACGTCGAGGCCGAGGTCGCGCAGGGCCTGCACGCCCTCGGCGGCGTCGGGGCGGACGTCGTCGCCGACGGTGAGCGTGCCGAGCACGCGCGCGTCGACCTCGACGGCGAGGGTCGTCCAGGTGCCGGGTCGTGGCTCGAGACCGAGCCACGTCGGGTCGCCGACGCGCACCGGGTGCCGGTCGACCCGACCTGAGACGCCCGCGTCGCCATGGCTCTGCACCTCGGTGACCCGGCCGCGGCCGGAGAGTCGGGAGATCGCCCGGGCGACCCGGTCGTCGCGCTCGTGCTGCAGGGCGCCGGCGAACCAGCGCAGGTTGCGGTCGTGGTCGGGCTCGACGGGGTCGACCGACGTGACCCGGAGGCCCCCGGTGGTGACGGTGCCGTCCTTGTCGAGCAGGACGACGTCGGCGGCAGCGACCTCGGCGACGGCGGTCGGGCTCGGCAGCCCGATGTCGCGGCGGGCGACGCCGGCCCGTGCAGACCGCAGGGCAGCGGGTCCGGCACTGAGCGCGGCGGCCGGTCCGGCGGCGACCAGCACCGCGGCCGCGACCAGGAGCCCGCGCTCGGGGCTGTCGGCGACGCCCCATCCCGCGCCGGCCGCGACGGCGCCGACGGTGACCACGACGGTGACCGCGCTGGGCAGGTCGACGAGGCTCTGCTGCCCGCGCCAGCGGAGCACGACGCTGAGCAGGGCCGCCGACGCGACGACGGCGACGGCCATCGTCGGGGTGGCGTCGACGAACGTCTCGACGACGGTGGCGGCGAGGGCGACGACGAGGCCGAGGCTGCCGAGCACGCCGGGACCGAGGCGTCGGCGGGCCAGCTCGGCCGCCGCCTCGCGGTGCACCGGCACGGCCAGCGCGGCGGCGAGGACGGCGACACCGGCCAGCACCCAGCGCCAGCCGTCGAAGTGCAGGTCGGGCACCATCGACACGCTGACGGTCGACGCGGTGAGCAGCGCCCCGAGGACGAAGGTGAGCGCGAGGCACCGGTGTGGGCCGCGTGAGGAGAGGCCGGTGGCTGCGTGTGCCGCGGTCACGGGGCGTCCTCCGCCCGGAAGCGTTCGAAGTCGCTCTGGTCGCCGGCCTTCCAGAGCGGCACGCTCGCCTTGAGCAGCATCGTCAGCTGCACGAGGAACTCGGTGTCGTGCATCGCCTCGCCGAACAGCTCGTTGATGCGCTTCCAGCGGTAGCGGACCGTCTGCGGATGCACCCCGAGGCGCGCGGCGATCGCCGGGGCGCTGTCGCGGGTCTCGAGCCAGACGAGCAGCGTCTCGGACAGGATCTCGCGCGAGTTCGGGGTCTCGGCCAGCAGCGGGCTGAGCAGCTCCTGCCCGAGCTGCTGGCGGAGCGTCGGCTCGGCGTGCAGCCAGATCTGCGTGCGGTGCGCCCGACAGTCGACCACCTGCGCGTCGGGGATGACCCCGCGACGCACCAGCTCGAGCGCCCGCCGCGCCCAGCGGAACGCCGAGGGCACGTCGGCGGGCTCGACGGCCCAGCCCACGGCGGCGCGAGGCACGCCCGCGTCGACGAGCGCCGTCGTCATGCAGTCGCGGCTCGCGGCGTCGACCATGACCACGACGGTGTCGTCGTGGCCGACCAGCAGGGCGTCGCGCGAGAGGGCGCCGAGGTCGCGGCGTTCGCCCCCGAGCTCGGCCACGGCGAGCACGATCGAGGACGGGATCCGCCAGACCGTGTCGCTGCCCGGCTCGGCCGTGCCGGTGAGGAGCTGCTCGGCGAGCACGGCGCGGGCGCGGTTCGGGTCGGCCTCGCGCTGACGCACGGTCTCGGTGTGTCCGGCCTCCACCTGCGCGACGAGGTGGTCGACGAACGCGAGCAGGCCGTCGGAGACGACCGCAGGCGTCGTGCCGTCGACGGTCAGGTGCTGGAACCGTGACCACGCCGTGCGCGTGCCGGTGCCGAGCGCCAGGTGGAAGTCGTCGAGGGATCGGCTCGCGCGCGCCTCGCAGCGACCGACCGAGCGGAACATCTCGTCGAGACCGCGGTCGCGGTGGGGTGCGCCGTCGAGCTCGTCGAGGAAGCGGTGCAGCGCGGTGGTGACCGCCTCGACCACGATCGGGTGGCGGGGCGACTCGCCGTAGTAGGCGATGCGCGCGCAGACGGCGTCGACGATCGAGGCGGCCAGCTCGGGCACCTCGCGACGCAGGCGCCGGGCGTGGGAGGCGACGAGGTCGGACGTGGGGCGGTCCGCGGACAGCGTCATGGCGCGGATCCGTGCGATCCAGGTCCCATCGTCGGCTCCCCGTTCCGATGACTCGTGTGGCTGCACCGAGTTCTACCCCGCCATCGGGCGCACGTCAACGATGCGCCGACGCTGCGACGCGGTCGGGCCGGGGTCGGACGTGGTGCGCAGGGCCGTGCCCTCCTGTCGTCGCTCGGACGGTCCACTCCGGACCGCGCCCCCGTCGAGGACTGTGCCTCACGACGCGCGTCGGCGGCGACCGGCCGAGCGTTGCCCACCCGGTTCTTGTCATGCGGGTGACAAGAACCGCGCCGATTTGCGACTGCCGGCTCCGAACGCGCGACGCCGACCCGCCGCGTACGACACGGTCTGGCCAGACATGTGACCCAGCGCACTGTGCTGCGTCCGCGCCGTCCCGCACCCAGGGACGTCGTGCCCCCCGATGTCGGTACGGAAGGACACCCATGAGGCTCGGATCTCGACGGACGACCGCCGCGGTCGCTGCAGGTGTGGTGGCGGTGGCCGGCCTGGTGGTCGTGGCGGCCCCCAGCCAGGCGGCGCTGCCGACCAGCGGCGACCGGATCGCGCACTGGTCGGCGGTGGCTGACTCCGAAGGGGGAAGCAGCGTCGTCCAGCGCGCCGACATCCCCGCGCCGTCGGGCCAGCGCTTCACCGAGGTCCTGCCCGTCACGAACGTGGACAACGTCGTGGCGCTGACGGACCGTCAGGAGGTGCACTTCTACGGGTCGTCGAACCTGCAGGTGCCTGCCGGTCTCGACGGGTCGACGGTCCGTGACGTCGACGTCAGCGGGCCGGTCCTCGGCGTCGTGACGGCGAGCGGCGACGTGACGACGTGGAACCGGTTCGGGGGCGACCAGCCCGCACCGCAGCCGCCCGCTGACCTGTGCCCAGCGACCCAGCTCTCGGTCGGCGGCACCGTCGACTTCGCGGTGGTGCGTTGCGAGGACGGTTCGGTCGAGGCATTCGGCCGCAGCGGGGTGCGGTGGAGCGTGCCCGCCGACCTGCCCGAGGTCACCGAGGTCCGGGGCGGCTTCCTGTCCGGTGCGGCCGGACCGATCGTCCGCGTGCTGACGAAGGACCAGAAGGTGCTGCAGTGGGCACCGTCCAGCTCGACCGCACCCGTCACGGCGTCGGAGAACCCGGTGACCCAGGGCAAGCAGGTGGCGAGCCTGACGACGGCCACCGCGCTGACGACGTCGGGCGCCTTCCTCGACCTCGGGATCAACGACCAGCTGGCCCCGACCCGTCCCGTGCGACGCGGCGGTGCCACTCCGGCGCTGCTGGCCAAGCCGCTCGCGCACGTCGCCGTCGCCGACACCGGTGCCGGCCAGTACCTCACGCGCGACGGGGAGTTCGACGGCTGGAGCCCCGACACCGGCGTCATGATCGAGCTGCGCAAGCTCCCGACGCGACTGTCGGGGGCGAGCCTCGTGTCCGTCGGCACGGCGTCCGGGCACAGCGCGGTCATCGTCGCGGACACGGCGGCACCCGAGGGCCCGAAGGTCACGGCGCCGTCCCAGGTCTCCGGTGCCACCAACGGCGCCGCGCGTCCCGGTGACACGCTCACGGGCAAGGCTGCGACCTTCGACCCGGCCTCCGACGACGTGACCACCCAGTGGCTCGTGGACGGCAAGCCGGTCGCCGGCACGCAGGACCAGCCGACGTTCGCGGTGACCTCCGCCCAGGTGGGCAGCACGATCGCCTTCCGCACCAGCGCGGCGTTCCCGGACGCCGGCGACCCCCTGGTCTCGGACTCCTCGACGATCAGCGTGGTGAAGGCCGAGGGCCCGAGCGTGGTGAGGGGGTCGGCGATCGAGGGGTTCGGTGCGCCGGACGTGTCGGTGAAGGGGACGTTCGCGAGCTTCTCGGAGGAGCCTGAGGATCGTGAGGCGTACTGGTTGGTCGATGAGGAGAAGGTCGCGGGTCAGGGGACGCCGGATGCGAAGGAGCTGTTGCTGACCGAGGACATGGTGGGCAAGAAGGTCCGGTTCGTGACGGTGGGCTACTTCGCCGACGACGTGGAGGTGGAGTCGGTCTCGGATCCGTTGACCGTCCGGGTGAAGCTGGCCGAGGTCTCTCCGCCGACGGTCGAGGGGACGCCTGAGGTGGGTGCGACGTTGAAGGTCGCGAAGCCTGCGGTGTTCAACGACGACTCGCCCGACGTGACCGTCTCGCACAAGTGGTACCGCGACTTCGTGACCGTGGTCGGTGAGGGAGACACCTACACGCTGACCAAGGACGACGTCGGCTCGACGATCTACTACAGCGCCGAGGCGATCCGTCCGGGTGAGGCGTTCCCGGCGTACTCCTTCGACTTCACGGGCATCGGCCCGGTCACGAAGGCCGCGCTCACGATCACGGGCCTGCCCGTCATCGAGGGCGACGCCGTGGTCGGCAAGACGCTCACCGCCTCGCCCGCCCCGTCGAGCGACGACGACGCGATGGTCGCGTTCCAGTGGTTCGCCGACGGTCAGCCGATCGACGGTGCGACCGAGAAGACCCTGGTGCTCACCGACGCGCTCGTCGGGAAGCCGGTCACGGTCCGCCAGACGGTGTCGCGCGACGGCGCGACCGAGCCGGGCGCCAACCTCGCGCAGGCGACGTCGGAGCCGCGCACCGTGCGCGCCAAGCCGGTCGACCTGACGGTCACGAAGCCCGCCACCGTCGAGGGCAAGCGGATCGTCGGCCAGACGGTGACCGGGTCGCCGGCCACGTTCAGCGATCCCGAGGCCGGCGTGACCAGCTACTGGATGGTCGACGGCAGGCGCACCGCGGCGACCGGCGCCACCCTCACGCTCACGTCCGAGCACGTCGGCGCCTCGATCCGGTACGTCAGCGTCGCCGAGCGCGCCGAGGACGACGCCACGGCGGAGTCGGTGAGCGAGGGCCAGGTCGGCCCGGTGCTCGCGCAGGTGGCCGTGAAGACCGCGACGAGGCTGTCGGGCACGGCCAAGGTCGGCAAGACGCTGACGGCCACCCCCGCGACGTTCACCGGTGGTGAGCTGACGGTCGACGGCTCCTGGTGGGCCGACGGGCAGAAGCTCGACCAGGGCGGACTGAAGCTGCCGCTCACCGCCGAGCTCGAGGGCGCGGTGATCACGTTCCGTGCCACGGCCAGCCGCTCGGTCGACGGCATCGACGAGCAGAAGTCGTCGGACGCCTCGAGCCGGAAGGTGGCTGCGGCCGATTCGTCGACCCCACCCACCACGCCGCCGACGACTCCGCCGGGCGGTGGCACCGACCCGAAGCCCCCGGCGGCCGGACAGCCGTCGACGGACATCGTGAAGGGCTCGACGACGGTGGAGCGCGGCGACGTGCTCACGCTCCAGCTGAGTCCCAAGCGCGCCGGCGACAAGGTCGTCGTGATGCTGTTCTCGACCCCCACCAACCTCGGCACCCACACGGTGGCGGCCGACGGCACGGTGCGGGTGCGGATCCCGCAGGGCGTCGACCTCGGACGACACCGGATCGCGGTGTACGACGCCGCGTCGGGCGCGCTGCTCGCGTGGCAGGCGATCACGGTGGTCGACTCCGCCGGTGGCTCGGGCGCAGGTGGAGTGGGCGCTGGTGGCGCGGCGAGCCTCCCGGACACGGGCACCTCGGTCGACGCGCAGCTCGTCGGTCTCGGCGCTGCCCTGCTGCTGGTCGGCGCGGGGGCGATCGGCTACCGCTCCCGTCGCCGCCCGCGGCACCGGGTGGGCTGACGTAGGACGCTGGGGTGGGGTTGGTGGGCCGGACGGTCCGCCGCCCCCTGCCTTCGTGAGGACTTGTCACCTTCACACGAGAGGGTTGCTGTGAGTGGCCGTGCCGGTGGCGTCGGTGTGCGTCGCCGCTCCTGCCTCGGCCGGGAGCCATGAGGTAGCCGTGGGAGGAAGCGACTCAGGGTCCGACCACCCTGTCACCGCGTCGAGCATCGCGTCGCCACAGTGGGTGTACGAGACGCAGAGTGGTTCCTCCCTGAGCACCGGGTGCTCCAGCACCCGGCTCGACCTGACGGTCCGGTCGGGCGCGAGCTCCAGTGCGTTCGCCGTCGTGCCAGGCGGGTCGAGCACCGGGTGCAGCGGCCCGCTGAGCGTCATCAGCCATGTCCACGTCGGCACGTGGCAGCTCGACCTCACGGGGCCCGCGACCGGAGGTGGTGCCGACGTCGTCGACGGCGTGCTGCGGCACGTGCGGATCGACCAGGCGAACGCGGCCTGCAGGTTCTCGGTCGTCGGCGAGGCTCGTGTGCGGTTCCACGAGGCGACACAGCGTCTCGAGGTCGTCGAGACAGGACGCTCTGGGCGCCTGCGTCAGAGCGGTGTCGTCGGATGCCTGGGGCAGATCCGCGACGGTGGGGCGGTCGACTGGAAGGTCACCTTCGACCTCGCCTCGCCGGACGGGGTGGTCACGGTCAGGTGAGAGTGCCGGCGCAGCGCGCAGACTGAAGGTCGCCCCGGGCCAGCGGTGCTCAAGATCTCTCGCGCACCCGTTCCCCAGCGGCCCCGTCCACTGGCGCACTTCGGCTTCGCAAGGTTCCGCGTTCGGCGTTCTCGTCTCCCGGTGAGACCCCGGGACGGCCCCGGCCCCCTCAGCGACGGGCGGTGCGCGGAGCCTCGTCCGGGATGGGGAAAGGCTTCGGTACGGTCACGATCTTCGGGTTCGGGTGGGTGGAGTCGAAGCACCCAGCTCGGGGATCGTCGGGGCGGGTCACGCCCGTAGGGATCGGCCGGGCGTCGAACTTCTCGTCGTAGATCTGGCAGTTGGTCGCTCCGATGCGGATCGACAACGGAGCGCCGTCCTCCGAGACGGCGGCCGTCAGGAGCGGGGACACGTCGTCGCCGGAAGCAGTGGTGCAGCCGACGAAAGCCGGGATGTCGATCGTGCCCTGCAAGGTCCCACCGTTGATGCCGTACTGGTAGATCTCTGGATCGAACACCACGTCTTCCATGTTCCGCTGCGGGTTGACGAGTGTGGGATCGGAGTCGACCGCGAGACGTCGGCTGCTGAGATTCACGGCTCCGAGGGATCCGGTGCTGCAACGAGGGCCTAGTTGGACGTCCACCCCGTCGACCTTGAGGCGGGTCACTCCGATGCTCACCCTTGCCTCGAGCGATGCTGATTCCACGACCGAGGTCGTGTCGTTCCCCCCCCTGCTCAGGGTGTAGTCGTGAGGTCGAAACCTCAGTGGTTCGGGCACGCCGTCGGCACGACGCTCCTGGCGAACTTGGAGCGTGATCTCGGCCGGGACGGACCCGAATGCGAGAGTCCGGACATGTATCGGTGCGGAATATCCGTAGGGGGCTGGGGAGCCGGAGGGTGACACGAAGAAAGCCTGCGTGTCGTACCAGAACTCCGTACCAGTCTTCTCCCCGGCGGCCCCGTCTGGCCAGTTCTTGTAGGTGAAGATCACGGAGGTCGACATCATCGAGAGCGGGACCTGGGCCCACTGCTTGGTCTTCGGTGAGCCGGCGCGGCCAACTTGAGGGAAGTTCAGCCAAGAGCCGTTCGTGGCGTAGCGATCAGGATCCGGCAGTGACTCACAGCTGTTGAGCGTCCCCTCCGGATACTCCGCGCCGATGCTCGGGCAAGGGATGAAGGGCAAGCCCGGAACCGGACCGTCCGCTGCTCCCGCCGAGGGGGTCGACGCGCCGACGAGAGCAAGCGCGCTCAGAACGAGGGGAATGGCGGTGGCAAGAACGCGAAGGCGTCTCGCCCCGGCACGTGAAGGCCGCGGCATGTGAGCACCGTCTCAATCCGAACCGCACGCGTCAACGGTCAGGGACGGTGCGCACGCGTGAGTGGCCGGAAGTTGTCACGGACGTGACAAGCGCCGTTGCCGACGCGGCGCGATGACCGTCCGGAGCTTCACGACCGATGTGGGCGGAAGTTGTCAGGTGCATGACAATTTTGCGCGCGTTCGTTCGCTCGGACTGGAAGAGGGCTTGCCGGGTCGAGGTCGGCTGTGACGCCATGGGGTCGTGACCGCGGTCACATGACCTCATCGGCAGATCGGAAGGAACACCATGAAGATCAAGCACGCAGCCATCGGTACCGCCGCCCTCGCTCTCGCAGGAGTCGCGGCGGCGGGTCCGGCGCTCGCCACCGGCAGCTCCTACACCGTCGCGGTCGGCGGCAGCTCCGCTGCCGGGACCCACAACATCACCGCTGCGTCGACGGGATCGCTCAGCTTCGCGGTCCCCACCCTCAGCATGAGCTGCACCAGCGCGGCCGTTCCGTCGTCGCCGGCCTCGACGGTGTCCTCGGGCACCGGCGTGGTCGACATCGCCGCCATCAACAAGATCAACTTCAGCGGCTGCACGGGCCCCGGCGGGAGCCTCACGGTCACCACCAGCGGCTCCTGGAAGCTGCACGGCACGAGCGCCGCCACCAGCGGCTCGTCCGACGTCGTGAGTGGTCACGTGGAGAACATCACCGCTGTCGTCTCGAACGCCGTCTGCCGCTTCACCGTCACCGGCTCCGCCAACGGCAGCTTCAACGAGGCCAACCAGCAGCTCAACGTCAACGAGACCGGCTTCACGGGCAACCTGAAGGTCTCGAACGTGACCGGCTGCCTCGGCCAGGTGCAGAACGGTCAGTCCGCGAACTTCACCGGCAACTTCCAGGTGACGTCGCCCGACGGCGCCATCAACGTCAGCTGAACCTGACGGACTCGCCAGCGACGTCGGGTGGGGTCGAGCGAACCTCGGCCCCACCCGCATCCCCACGGGGCGTGGAGCACGTGCTCGACGCCCCTCCAGCACCTCCGAGAACTCACGGCTCGATCTCCGCGTCGCGGTCCGCGCAGCGGCCCAGGGGCGCCCACCTCCCAAGGAGCACACATGACCACCACCCCCACCGCCCGCTGGCGCCAGCGCGCTGCCGTGGCAGCCACCGGCGCGGCCGTCGCGCTCGTCCCGCTGGCGGCACACGCCGCCACGATCGTCACCATCAACTACGACGCCCAGGGCACGTCGCACATCGCGAAGACGAACTCCGACGTCGCGCTCGGCCCCACCACGCTGCGCACCGACCTCGACATCGACACCGGTGACTTCACCGGCTCGCTGCCCCTGCCTGGCACCTCGACCGAGTTCAAGATCGCCGGGTTCCTCCCGGTCAAGGCGAACGTCGACTTCGTCGAGGCCGCGCCGCTGACGGGCAACATCAACCTGACGCAGACGCAGGCGCAGGTCAGCTCCACCGCGACGTACTACGTGAAGCTGTCGAACATCAAGGTCGCCGGCTTCCCGACGTTCGCCGGTTCGAAGTGCCAGACCAAGGTGCCCGTCACCATTCCCGTCGGCACGCGCCCGGACGAGGGCTTCGACCTCATCAACGGCGGCGAGCTCGTCGGCACCTACACGATCGGCAAGTTCGAGAACTGCGGCATCAACACCCCGCTGATCAACAGCCTGGTGCCCGGCTCGGGCAACACCGTCGACATCACGGTGACGAACGGCGTCATCGCGGAGTAGTCCCGTTCCGTCCAGGTCGGCCCCGCGTCACGTCCGACGCGGGGCCGACCTGCTCCGGAACTGCTCGAGAAGGAGAGTCCTCATGGCCGTCCCACGCATCGCACGTCGCACCATCCTGGCTCTTGCCGCCGCCCTCGCCCTCTCCGTCGGGTTCGGCCCGGCAACTGCGGCGGGGAACAGCGTCACCGTCGCCGTTGGCGGGTCCTCTGTGCCGGGGGCGCACTCCGTCACGGCCGCCACTTCCGAGGTCGTCTCATGGGCTTCGCCGATCCTGGCCTGGAGCTGCACGCAGGCAAGGATCCCGGCGAGCCCTGTGTCGGACGTCAGCTCCGGCGCGGGCGTGACCGACGTCCTACAGATCCGCGCACTGCTGTTCAGCTGCGTATGGCCCGGAGGATCGATTGCGACGTCGTTGACCGCTCCGGCGGCCTTCCACGTCACCGGTCCGGCCACGTCGGGGAGCAGCGACGTCGTCCAGGGCCGGATCGATGGCGTCACCATCAGAGCACGGAACGCGATCTGTGACTTCACGGTCAGCGGTTCCATGCGAGCGTCGCTGAACGAGGCTTCGCAGCAGCTGACCGTCGATGAGTCCGGCTTCACGGGGAACCTCAAGATCTCACAGGTCCAGGGATGTCTTGGCCAGGTGCAGAACGGGCAGGCGATGAACCTCAGCATGACCCTGCAGCTCACCTCGCCCGACGGTGCCGTCAACATCAGCGGGTCGTGAGGTCGGGCGGCCGGCTCCTGATGCCTGATGTTCCGCTGATGGCCGCGAAGTGACACCGACCATCCCTTTCAGTCCAGGAGGACTCATGACGATCACGCGTATCTCGCGACGAGCCCTCGGTGCCGCTGCCGCAGCTCTCGCCCTCGCCGCCGGAGTGGGCCCGGCAGTCGCGACCGGTAACGCCTACCGCGTTGCCATCGGTGGGAACTCAGCGACAGCTGCTCACCCCATCACCGCCACGACGACGATGTCCGTCGGCTGGGCGTCCCCCACACTCACCTGGGGCTGCACCTCGGCGACCGTACGGGCCTCGGCTCTGGCCGCGGCGCAGGCCGGGTACCCGGTCACGGACATCCTGCGGTTCCCCACGTTCGACTTCCGGGGCTGCACGTTCCCTGGGGGAGCCATGGCCACCACGACGGCCGGCGAGTGGCAGTTCCATGCCGACGGACCTGCGACGTCCGGAGCGGCGGACGTGGTGGAGGGCCACCTGGACCACCTCAGTCTCACCTGGAGGAACGCCGTCTGCTCGATCACGGTGAGCGGTCGCGCCGCCGCCTCCTTCAACGAGGCCACGCAGCAGCTGGTCATCGAGGAGAGGGGCTTCACCGGTGATCTCACGACGTCCGGTGTGGTCGGCTGCCTGGGGCAGGTGCGGAACGGTCAGCCCATCAACCTCTCGATGAGGCTCCAGCTCACCTCGCCGGACGGCGACATCAACATCAGCGGGTCGTGAGACTCGAGTCGAGGCTGAGGCGAGCAGGCGGCCGACGCTAGGGGACGGCTCGTGGACGAAGCCTTTTCAGGCTGCTACGCATCGGTATCCTGAAGGTGGCGCGGGCTCGGGAACGCCTTCCGATCTGCCGAGACGACAGCCTCCTGGGCCCGCGCCACCTTCCGCGCGGTCAGACCGCGCGGCGCCACCGCAGCATGCTCGACTCCAGTGCGTTGAGGAGCGTCGCCGTCTGGGTGGGGTCCTCCAGGCGCGAGCCGAAGAGGTCGCGCAGGCGACGCAGGCGGTGACGCACCGTCTGGTCGTGCACGCCCAGCTCGGACGCCAGGGCCGGAGCACTGTGGTGCGTCTGCAGCCACAGCAGCAACGTCTCGGCGAGCGCCATGCGCCGCTTCGGGGTCTGGGCGAGCAGCGGCGCGAGCTCGCGCTCGTCGAGCAGGCGCCGCAGGGCGGGGTCGGCGTGCGTGCACAGCAGGTCCTGGTGCTGCTCCACCTCCACCAGGCCGTCGGCGGCCGCCGAGATCACGCCCTCCTGCAGCAGCGAGAGACCGCGCGACGCCCAACGGCACGCCAGGTGGGTCTGGGCCGGGGGCACGCTCCACGCGAGCGACACCGCCTCGCCGGTGCGGTCCGCGACGTCGCGGGCGAGCGCGTGCGTGACGTCCGGCGCGGCCACGACGATGAGTCGGCCGTGCTGCACGCCGGAGAGCGCCCCGGTGAAGGTGCTGGCCAGGCGTGTCGTCTCCTCAGTGTCGCGGGTGACCGCGACGACGACCTCGTCGGGGAGCGTCCAGGAACATCGCTCCGCCAGCATCGCCAGCTCCGACGGGCAGGTGCCGCGCAGCAGCCCGACGAGCATGGCCGCGCGGCCCTCGTCGTGGTCGCGGCGAGCGCGGGCGCTGGCCCGGGCGAACCCGCGCACGGCGTGCTCGAAGAGCCGCTTCTGGTAGGCGAGCAGGCCCGCGCCGAGGGCGCTGACGACCTCGGCCGACTGGCCCAGCTCGCTCGCCGCGAGCTGCAGGTCGGTCCACGACTCCTGCGTCGCGATCTGGTGTGCCGCGCGCATCGCGTCGAGGTTCAGTCCCGCCGTCGACTGGTAGCTACCGACCCACTGGTAGAAGGTGAACACCTCCGTGCCCTGGGTCGGGGCTCCCGCGATCGTGTCGACGAACAGCTCGACGGCGCGACGGATCGCCTCGTCGATGCCGAGGTGGATCTTCGGGTCGCCCTGCGCGGCGAAGCCGGCCACCTCGGCGCGGATGCGCTCGACGATGCGCCGGGTCAGCTCCACCGAGCGCGGCCGGTAGGCGGCGACGACGTCGGCGGGCAGCAGCGGCAGCCCGAGCGCCTCGCGCAGGCTGGTGCGGGTGGACGTACGGGTGGCTTCCCTGTCGGAGCCGTGGTGGGTCAATGCGGTCATGTGTCTCCCCCTCGCTCGTGTCCGGGCGCAGTGCGGGGGCGCTCGGACGTTCCCTCGAGCGTCAGTCAACGGACCGTGCCGGGACGAGTCCAGGGTCGAGGAGGGGGAGGGGACGAATCGATCAGGAAGTTGTGACGCGGGTTACAACTTCCTGAGAGGCCGACGGGAGGTGTCAGGGTCGGAGCAGGTCGAGCGGGTCGACGCCGAGCCGCTCGGCCAGCTGCTCGAGGCTGACGAGCGTCAGGTTGCGCTCGCCGCGCTCGACCGATCCGAGGTACGTGCGGTGGTAGCCGAGCTGGTCGGCCAGCTTCTCCTGGCTGAGGCCCAGCCGCTGGCGGTGCGCGCGCAGGCGCTGCCCGACGACGTGCTGCAGTGGCTCGCTCACGCAGGCAGCGTGTCCTAGTGCGACTCATCGGTCGACAGACGGATCAGTAGCACAACCCAGTCCCCTAGGTCGTGGCAGCGACGCGCGCGGACCACGGAGACCTCGCCTGGCGCGGGGTGCGACGCGAGATCGTCGGCACCGCGACGTGCCCGTCCTGCGACTCATGGGTAGCCGAACCCGCGCGGTCGACGACCGCGGAGGCGGCGGCGATCGAAAGTTGTCATGCACCTGACAAGCAAAGGTTACGAAAAGGTGAAGTTTGCTCCGGGTGGGGTGCGGCCCTGGCGGGGTGGCGCACGACACACCTACGGTCGCCACGGTTGGACGCATCGTGCACGCGTCCCGCGGACGGTCGACGGAGGGACGAGGACACCATGGGCGGAAGCGTCGAGGTACGGGGGCTGACCAAGACCTTCGGCCGCCAGAACATCTGGCACGACGTCACGCTCACGCTGCCGCCGGGGGAGATCACCGCGCTGCTGGGCCCGTCGGGCACGGGCAAGTCGGTCTTCCTCAAGTCCCTCATGGGGATCGTCGACCCAGAGCGGGGCGAGGTGCTCATCGACGGGGTCGACATGGTCTCGGTGAAGGAGGCCCACCGCCTCGAGCTGCGCAAGAAGTTCGGCGTGCTCTTCCAGGACGGCGCCCTGTTCGGCTCGATGAACGTCTACGACAACGTCGCCTTCCCGCTGCGCGAGCACACCCGGATGAGCGAGGACGAGATCCGCCAGGTCGTGCTCGACCGGCTCGACATGGTCGGCCTGCTCGGCACGGAGCACAAGGTGCCCGGCGAGATCTCCGGCGGCATGAAGAAGCGCGCCGGTCTCGCCCGCGCGCTCGTCACCGACCCCGAGATCATCCTCATCGACGAGCCCGACTCCGGCCTCGACCCGGTCCGCACCTCCAACCTCGCGCAGCTGCTCGTCGACGTGAACACCGCGACGGACGCGACCATGCTCGTCGTCACCCACAACATCGAGCTCGCCCGCACGCTGCCCGACAACCTGGGCATGCTCTACCGTCGCGAGCTCGTGATGTTCGGGCCGCGCGAGGAGTTCCTCCTCACCGACCACCCCGTCGTCAGCCAGTTCATGAGCGGCGACCCCGAGGGTCCGATCGGCATGAGCGAGGAGAACGACCACCGCACGATCGACCTCTTCGACGAGCCTGTCGACTACGGGCCGGGCGGGCCGATCCGCGGCGGCGGCGCCCGGGCCATCGAGGTGCTGCCGCGTCAGCTCGAGCCGCGCTCCGGCGTGGCACGACCCAGCTCGGTCCGGCACCGCGAGCGGGTCAGCGCCGGCAACGCGCCCCTCTACGTGGCCGACGACGACGACACCCACCGAGCGGAGGCGAATCCGACGTCGGGGGCGGTCACCCGCTCCCTGACCGCGACCGGCGACGTCTTCGCCCTCGCGCTCGACGCCACCCGCGCGACCTTCCGCCGGCCGTTCGCGGCGCGCGAGACCCTCGAGCAGTTCTGGTTCGTCGTGAGCGTCTCCTGGATCCCCGCGATCCTCGTGGCCATCCCGTTCGGTGCCGTCATCGCGCTCCAGCTCGGCACCCTGACCGTCCAGGTCGGCGCGCAGTCCTTCACCGGCGCGGCCAGCGTGCTCGCCGTCGTCCAGCAGGCGGCACCCATCGTCACCAGCCTGGTGATCGCCGGTGCCGGCGGCGCGGCGATCTGCGCCGACCTCGGCTCGCGGCGCATCCGCGACGAGATCGACGCCATGCGGGTCATCGGCGTCGACCCCGTCCAGCGGCTCGTCGTGCCGCGGGTGCTCGCGTGCATCGGCGCCGCCGTCCTGCTGAACGGTCTGGTGTCCGTCGTCGGCGTGGTCGGCGGCTACGTCTTCAACGTCATGGTCCAGGGCGGCACGCCCGGTGCCTACCTGGCCAGCTTCACCGCCCTCGCGCAGATCTCCGACCTGTGGGTCGGTGAGCTCAAGGCCGTGATCTTCGGCTTCATCGCCGGCATCGTCGCCTGCCACCGCGGCCTCAACACCGCGCCGGGGCCGAAGGGCGTCGGCGACGCGGTGAACCAGTCAGTCGTCATCACGTTCCTGCTGCTGTTCTTCGTGAACTTCGTCGTCACGACGCTGTACCTGCAGCTCGTCCCGGGCAAGGGAGCCTGACATGACGCTCACGCCCGCCCAGGGTCCCGGTGCCCGCGCGCCGCGTCCCGAGCCGACGCTCGCCGAGCTCGGAGTCGACGACCGGCCGCCGCGCTGGTGGGACCGTCCGCTCGACGCGATCGCGTCGGCCGGTGCCGAGCTGCGCTTCTACGGTCGCGTGCTCGCCTGGATCCCGGCCACGGTCAAGCGCTACCCGCGCGACGTGCTGCGTCTGCTCTCGGAGGTCAGCTTCGGCTCCGGCGCCCTCGCCGTCATCGGCGGCACCATCGGCGTGATGCTGGGCATGACGCTGTTCGTGGGCAGCGTCGTCGGCATGCAGGGCTACGCCGCACTCGACCAGATCGGCACGTCGGCGCTCAACGGCTTCATCTCGGCCTACTTCAACACCCGCGAGATCGCCCCGCTCGTCGCGGCGCTCGCGCTGTCGGCCACGGTCGGCTCGGGGTTCACCGCCCAGCTCGGCGCCATGCGCATCAACGAGGAGGTCGACGCGCTCACCGTCATGGCGGTGCCCAGCGTGCCCTACCTCGTCACCACCCGCGTGGTCGCCGGATTCATCGCGATCATCCCGCTGTACGTCATCGGCCTGCTCACCTCCTACTTCGGTGCGCGCATGGTCACGGTGTACCTGCACGGGCAGTCGGCCGGCACCTACGACCACTACTTCTCGCTGTTCCTGCCGCCGATCGACATCCTGCTGTCGTTCGCGAAGGTGCTCGTGTTCGCGGTGCTGATCATCCTCATCCACTGCCGGCTCGGGTTCACCGCACACGGTGGCCCCGCCGGCGTCGGCATCGCCGTGGGCACGGCGGTCCGTCGCAGCATCGTCACGGTGGCCGTGCTCGACCTGGTCCTCTCCATGGCGCTCTGGGGCACCACCACGACCGTGAGGATCGCCGGATGAGCGCGCGCCGTCGCGAGGCGCCGCGCTGGGTCGACGTGCTGCTCGGGCTCACCTACGGGCTGGTCGTCGTCGCGCTGGTCGGCGGTGCGGTGCTCGCCTACAACCGCGCGTTCGTGCCGCGCTCCGACGTCGAGCTGCGGACCGACTCGGTCGGCAACGCCCTGCAGAAGGGGTCGGACGTGAAGCTGCACGGCGTGCCGGTCGGCGAGGTCGCCAAGATCAGCACCGCTCCCGACGGTGCCGTGCTCACGCTCGCCCTCAAGCCCGACGTGCTGAAGCGGCTGTCGCCCGACACCACGGCCCGGTTGCTGCCCAAGACGCTCTTCGGCGAGCGGTACGTCGACCTGCAGTCGACGTCGGCGTCGGCCGGCGACCACCTCGAGGCCGGTGCCACGATCCACCAGGACGCCTCGTCCGACGCGATCGAGCTGCAGAAGGTGCTCGACGAGCTCCTGCCGCTGCTGAAGTCCATCCAGCCGGAGAAGCTGCAGGCCACGCTCAACGAGCTGGCCACGATGCTGCGCGGCCGCGGCGGCGAGCTCGGCGACACCCTGCAGGCGTGGGGCGAGTACGTCCAACGGCTGCAGCCGAGCGTCCCCCTGCTCACCGAGGACCTCGGCCGGCTCGCCACCGTCGCCGACACCTACGCCGACGCCGCGCCCGACCTCTTGACCGCGCTCGACGACCTCACCACCACGTCCAGCACCCTCGTCGACAAGGGCTCGGCGCTCACCGAGGTGTACCAGCGGGTCATCGCGTCGGCCGACGAGAGCCGCGGCTGGGTGGCGTCCAACGCCAACACCATCGAGATCCTCTCCGGAGAGAGCCGCAAGGCGCTCGAGGCCGCCGCGCCCTACGCCCGCACCTTCCCGTGCCTGCTGCGCTCGGCGCGCCAGTTCATCCCCCGGATGGACAAGGCGCTCGGCAAGGGCACGAGCAAGCCCGGCCTGAAGGTCGTGCTCAACGTCAGCCCGCCGCGCAGCGGCTACCAGCCGGGTCGCGACACGCCCCGGTTCGGCGGTGGCGGCACGCCGTCGTGCCCCTACGTGCCCACCGGCGCCGGATCCCGTGCGGCGGCCTCGTCGGCCCAGCCCGCCGCGATCGCGCCGCCGGCCTACGACACCCGTGCGTCCGCAGTCGCGTCGCCAGGCCTGGACGACGCGAACTCCCCGGCCGAGAACCAGCTCATCGCCGAGCTCATGGGCCCGAGCCAGGGCATGAGCCCCGACGACTACCCGCGCTGGGCCAGCCTGCTCGTCGGCCCGACGCTGCGCGGCACGGAGGTGGAGCTGCGATGAGGGCGACGATCGTCAAGAGCGTGGTGTTCACCGTCGTCACGGTGCTCGCCACCGTCATGCTCGCGGGCACCATCCGCAACTCCACGCCCGGCTCCACGAGCCGCTACACGGCGCTGTTCTCCGACGCCACCAGCCTGAACCGCGGCGACGACATCCGTATGGCCGGCGTCAAGGTCGGCACCGTCACCGACGTGCGCGTGCACGACAACCGGGTCGCCGGCGTCGAGTTCACCGTGCAGGACGCGGTGCGGCTGCCACGCGGCACGATCGCGCAGCTGCGGTTCCGCAACCTCGTCGGCCAGCGCTACATCTCCCTCGAGCCGCCGGAGACCAGCACGGACGGCTCGCTGCCCGCCGGTCACACCTTCGGGCTGCGCGAGACCCGCCCCGCGCTCGATCTGACCATGCTGTTCAACGGGTTCCAGCCGCTCATGCAGTTCCTCGACCCGAAGGACGTCAACGCGCTGAGTGGTCAGATCATCGCCGTCTTCCAGGGGGAGGGCGCCACCGTCGAGGGTCTGCTGTCGAGCACCGCGAGCCTCACGTCGACGCTCGCGCAGAAGGACCGGGTCATCGGCGAGCTGATCGACAACCTCACCCAGGTGCTCGACACCGTGAACGGCCGCACCGACGAGCTCGACCGCACGATCGTCACCCTCCAGCAGCTCGTCTCGGGGCTGGCCGAGGACCGCAAGACGATCGGCGACACCCTCGACGGCATGGGCCGGCTCACGACCAGCGTCTCGAACCTGCTGGAGGAGGGCCGCCAGCCTCTCAAGGCGTCGATCGGGTCCCTCGGTGACCTGTCGGCGCAGCTGGCCGACGCGGAGGACACGCTGAACACGTTCTTCGCGCGGCTGCCCGTCAAGCTCGACCGGATCGGCCGCACCGCGTCGTACGGGTCCTGGATCAACTTCTACGAGTGCGAGATCACCGGCGTCATCCCGCGGCCCGAGGGCTACTTCGGCGATCTCGGCGCCAAGCCGGTCGCGAAGAGGTGCACCGCATGAGCCCGTCCCGCAAGGCCCGCTCCTTCCCGACCGCGTTCGGGGAGCGCAACCGCGTGTGGATCGCGGTCGTCGGGCTCACCGTGATGGCCGTCGTGTTCCTCCTGGCGTTCAACGCGCAGGCGCTCCCCGTCGTCGGCGGTGGCGCCACCCACCAGGCGCGCTTCGCGGAGGCGGGCGGCCTCAAGCCCGGCAACGAGGTGCGCGTGGCCGGCGTCAAGGTCGGCGAGGTCACCGACCTCGACCTCGACGGCGCGTCGGTGCTCGTCACCTTCCGCGCCAAGGGGGTGCGGATCGGCCCGCAGTCGCGCGCCGCGATCAAGGTCAAGACGACGCTGGGCCAGAAGTTCCTGGCGGTCGACCCGCTCGGCGCGGGGGAGCTCGACGGTCCCATCCCGCTGCAGCGCACGAGCACCCCCTACGACGTCAACGCCGCCTTCTCCGACCTGTCCGACACGATCGGCGCCATCGACACCGATCAGCTCGAGACCAGCCTCGACGTCCTGTCCGACGCGTTCCAGGACACGCCGAAGGCCGTCCGCGAATCGGTCTCGGGCCTCACCGACCTCTCGCGCGTCATCGCCAAGCGCGACGACGAGCTCGCCCGGCTGTTGAAGTCGACCCGAGAGGTCAGCGGCACCCTCAAGGACCGCAACGCCGAGTTCGCGAAGCTGCTGCAGGACGGCAGCGCGCTCCTCGACGAGCTCGCCGCCCGCCGCCAGACCGTCCAGGCCCTGCTCGACGGCACCAAGCGCCTCGGCACCCAGCTCGTCGGTCTGGTCCGCGACAACGAGGCCCAGCTGCGTCCCGCCCTGGCCAAGCTCGACCAGGTCGCGCGGATCCTGCAGGCCAACCAGGGGCAGCTCGAGGCGTCGCTGCGACGTCTGGCCCCGTACTACCGCACGCTCGCGTCGGCCACCGGCAACGGTCCGTGGATCGACTCCTACATCTGCGGCCTGTTCGACTCCTCCGGCAGCCCCGAGCTGCGCAACGACGTCGTCCGGGACTGCAAGCCGAAGAAGGGAGGCGGCCAGTGAGACGCCGCAGCCTCGTGCTCGCCGTCGTCGTGGCGCTCGCCGTCGTGGCCACCGTCGGCTGGCGGGCCACCGCCGACCGCGACCGCACCACCGTCAAGGCAGTCTTCGAGTCCAGCGTCGGGCTGTACGTCGGCTCCGACGTGCAGATGCTGGGCGTCCCGGTCGGCAAGGTCACGGGTGTCGACCCCGGTCCCGCGGGCGTCACCGTGACGATGCGTCTCGACCACGGTGAGGCGGCCGCCGACGACACCGCCGCGGTCATCGTCGCGCCCACGCTGGTGTCCGACCGGTTCGTGCAGCTGACGAAGCCGTGGGTGTCGGGCCCCGAGCTGCCTGACGGCGCCGTGCTGCCGATCGACCGCACCGCCGTGCCGGTCGAGATCGACGACCTCTACGCCAGCCTCACCGACGTCAGCGAGAAGCTCGGCCCGGACGGCGCGAACCGCGACGGCGCGCTGTCGCGCTTCCTCGACGTCGCCGACCGCAACCTGCGCGGCCAGGGCACCAAGATCAACCAGCTGATCAGCGACTTCGGCGACGCGTCGGGAACGCTGGCCGACTCCGGCGACGACCTCTTCGCGACGATCGGCAACGTCAAGGAGTTCAACGACATGCTGGTGGAGAACGACACGTCGGTCGCCAACGTCAACCGCCAGTTCGCCGAGGTCAACGACTACCTCGCCGACAGCAGCGGCGACCTCGCCGCCGCGATCGACAACCTCGGCCAGGCGCTCGCGATCGTCGACGACTTCATCCGCGACAACCGCGGAGCGCTGCGCACCAGCGTCGAGAACCTGCAGGGCCCGACCCGGGTGCTCGTCAACCAGCGCCAGGCGCTGGAGGAGACGGTGCGGCTCGTGCCGCTCGTCCTGCAGAACTTCCTGCGGGCCTACGACCCCCAGCGCAAGGCCCTCACGGGCCGCGGCAACCTCAACGAGGCGTCGATCTGGGCGCCGGGCGGCGACGCGCCCACCCTCCTGCCGGGGACGAACCGATGAGCCGGCTCACCCGACGGCTCGCCGTCGCCGTCGCCGCAGCAGGGCTCGCCACGCTGTCCGGCTGCGGGATGATCAGCGGTGGTGTCTACGACACGCCGCTGCCCGGCGGCGCCGACGTCGGCTCGCGTCCGATGCACATCACCGCCGACTTCGACGACGTCCTCGACCTCGTGCCGCAGTCGAGCGTCAAGGTCGACGACGTCGCCGTGGGACGGGTCGACCGCATCCGGCTCAACCCCGACGGCCGCAGCGCGCGGGTGTCCCTCCTGGTCAACCGCGACGCCCAGCTGCCGGCCGGTACCGTCGCCCGGCTCGAGCAGACCTCGCTGCTGGGCGAGAAGTACGTCGCCCTCGTGCGACCCTCGACACCGCAGGCCGGCCGACCCGTCGGCGACGGCACGCGGCTCGGTCTCGCCGACACGTCGCAGGCGGCGGAGGTCGAGCAGGTGCTGGGCTCGCTGTCGATGGTCCTGAACGGCGGCGGCATCGGCCAGTTCCAGGAGATCTCCCGCGAGCTGCAGCAGGTCTCGACCGGCCGGCCCGAGGAGATCAAGGCGTTCCTGCGGCAGATGGACCAGTTCGTCACGACGCTCGACGACCGCAAGGAGTCGATCACTGCGGCGCTCGACGGGCTCGACCGGCTGTCGAAGAACCTGCAGGCCGACCAGGACAAGATCGCGAACGCCCTCGACGGGCTGTCGCCCGGCATGCAGGTGCTCGTCGACCAGCGCAAGGAGCTGGTGGCCATGCTGTCGTCGCTGGACCGGCTCTCGACCGTCACCGTCGACGTGCTCGACAAGAGCCAGGACGACATCGTCGCCGACCTCAAGGCGCTCGACCCGATCCTCGACCAGCTCGCCCGCTCCGGTCGCGACCTGCCCGAGTCGCTCGAGATCCTGCTGACCTACCCGTTCCCCGACTCGGTGCTCGGGGCCATCAAGGGCGACTACCTGAACGTCTTCGTCGAGACCAACTTCCGCACGCTCCCGGCCGGCTGCCAGGCCGCCGGCTGCGCGTGGCCGCAGGTCGAGGACCCGAACTACCCGAAGGGCGGCTCCGTCAGCGGCCAGGGGAAGGCCCTCGATCCGAAGCAGCTGCTCCAGCGTCAGCGCGACGCCGCCGAGGGTGGCGACGGCGCGGAGTCCGACGAGGCGCCGCCGAGCCTGCTGCCCCCGACGTCGTCGCCGGCCCCGGGCTCTCCGAGGCCGTCGATGCCGGTCCCGAGCGCCACCGTGCCCACCCCGGACCGCACGCCCACCCCGTCGCCCTCGGCGACGTCGTCGGCCGAGCCGTCCACCAGCCCGCGAGAGGGTGAGCAGTGATGCTGACCGGACGCATCAAGGCGCAGATCGTGGCGTTCGTGGTCCTCGGGCTGCTCGCCACCTCCTACCTCGGCCTCAAGTACGTGGGGCTCGACCCCTTCTCGACCGGCTACACGGTCACGGCCACCCTGCCCGCCGCAGGCGGAGCGTTCGAGAACGGTCAGGTCACCTACCGCGGCGTGCCCGTCGGTCGGATCGACCGGCTCGAGCCCACCGACGACGGCGTACGGATCACGATGTCCATCGAGGGCGGTGCGCCGCGCATCCCCGCGGACGCCAGCCCGAAGGTGGTCAACCGCTCCGCGATCGGCGAGCAGTACGTCGACCTGCAGGGCGGCACGGCCGGTGGCGCGGCCCTGAGGGACGGCGACCGGCTGAGCGCGGGCGCCGAGTCGCAGCCGCCCGACATCGACACCCTGCTCCGCTCGGGGGAGAAGTTCGTCGGGTCCGTGCCGAAGGAGGCGCTCACGTCGGTCATCGACGAGGGCTACGACGCGACGCAGGGCGTCGCGCTCGACTTCGGGTCGCTGCTGGAGAGCTCCCAGCGGTTCCAGAAGGCCGCCGACCGCAACTTCGTCGTCACCCGCGGGCTCATCGAGAACTCCGACCGCGTGCTGCGCACGCAGGAGGCGTCGTCGCAGAGCATCCGCTCCTTCAGCGCCGACCTGTCGACCATCGCCGCGACGCTCGAGTCGTCCGACGGGGACCTGCGCACCCTCATCGACAACACGCCGGCGGCGGCCCGCGAGATCGACACCCTCTTCCAGGAGGTCGGCCGCCCCCTCGGCGTCGTGCTCGCCAACCTGGTCACGCCGGCGCAGGTGTTCGGCATCAACGCGAACGGCGTCCAGGACGCGTTGGTCACCGCCCCCCGGGCGTTCAGCATCGGCTGGACCATCACGGGCTCGCGCGGCATCAACCTCGCCCTCTCGCAGTCCTACTTCTCGCCGCTGCCGTGCACGACGGGCTACGGCGGCACCGCCCCGCGACGCGGCACGGACACCTCGTCGGGCCAGTCGTTCAACCGCGACGCGGGCTGCCGCTCGGGCGCCGCCGCGTCCAACGTCCGTGGTCCGAAGAACGTCCCCAGCCGGCTGGGTCCCGCACCCGGCCGCGACGCCGAGGGCCGGCTCGTGCGGGCCGACGTCCGCATGGCCGACTCGCTGGCCGACCTGATGGGTGGTGCACGATGAGCAGGACGACTGCGCTGGCAGAGCGTGGCAGCACGGGGGGAGACGGTGCCATGGAGCGGGCGACGAACGACGCCGAGGTACCCGACGGTGGCGACCCGCCGGCGTCGGACGAGCAGCGGCAAGGTCGCTGGTTGCTCGGCTGGGTCCTGCTCGCCGTGTCCCTCGCCGTCGCGGTCAGCGGCTCGGTCGCCTGGTGGAGCGCCGCGCACAGCGACGACCTGCAGCTGGCCCGCACGCGCGACGCCGTGCTCATCCGCGCCACCAGCGACATCGCCACGCTCAACAGCCTCGACTCCGCCGACGTGAAGGCCGGGCTCGACAGCTGGAAGGCCGTCACCACCGGCACCCTGCACGACCAGTTCTCGGGGCTGGACGAGCAGGACCGTCAGCTCCTCGCCGACCAGGGCAAGGAGTCGCGTGGCAAGGTCGTCGACGCCGCCGTCCTCGACGCCGACGGCGACACCGCAGAAGTGATCGCGTCGGTCGAGACGACGGTGCGCGACGCGAAGGACGCCGAGGCCGAGCCCGTCGTGAAGCGCAACCGCTTCACGGCCACCCTGGTCCGCTCGGGCGGGACCTGGAAGGTCAGCGACCTCCAGCAGCTCGCGGTGGAGCTGTCGTGAGGGGCGCGAGGCGGGCGGCCGTGGTCGTCGTGTCGTTGCTGGCCCTCGTCGTCGGCGGTGTCGGCTGGTGGCAGTACGCCGACCTCACGTCGGGTCCGGCGGCCGACAACCGCGCGCTCGTCGACGCGAAGGAGACGTCGCAGGTGCAGTCGCAGGTGGCGGTCGCGCTCGAGCGCGTGCTGACCTACGACTACGCCGACCCGACGCCCACCGAGCAGTCCGCCGACGCCCTGCTCGCCGGCAAGGCGCGTCAGGAGTACGACACCCTCTTCGCGGCGCTGCAGAAGCAGGCGCCCGGCCAGAAGCTCGTGCTGACCGCCAAGGTGAGCACGGCGGGCGTGACCGAGCTCGAGGGCGACCACGCCGAGCTGCTCGTGTACGTGGACCAGTCCAGCCGGCGCGCCGGCGAGGACCAGGCCAACGTCTCCGCCGCCCAGCTGTCGGTGACGGCGAAGAAGTCGTCGGCCGGCACCTGGCAGGTCACCGGCCTGCGCCCCCTCTGACCTCGCTCGCTGGTCGACGTGTCGAGACCACTTTGGGCGGATCAGCGTGAAGTCGGTTCGCGCTGGGCCGTTGCCGGGTGGTCTCGATACGTCCGAGCCTCGCAAGCTCGCTCGGCCTACTCGACCAGCGGGAGGTGTCGCTGGTCGAGTGCCTCCACGAGCGCCAGCGAGGGGAGGTGTATCGAGACCACTCCGCGCCGTCGCTGGGGGTCGGGTCGCGCTGGGCTGTTGCCGGGTGGTCTCGATACGTCAGGACGAGCTCGCTGGCGCTCGCCGTCCCGACTACTCGACCAGCGGATGGTCTCGCTGGTCGAGTTGTCGACGCCGCGACACTCAGTGGGCTCGGCGCTGGGGGCGCGGCGGGTGGGGCAGACTGGGCGTGGTCGAGAAGAGGGAGCACCGATGGCCGACATCACCCGACGTCCGTTCCTGAACCACCTGCGGTCGGACCCGACGTCGTTCGTGCTGAAACTGAAGGACGGTCAGGTCACGAAGTCCGGGGCGGGGGTCTCGTTCTGGTTCCGACCCAGCACCGCCGCCCTGGCCGAGGTGCCGCTGGAGGACCGTGAGCAGGTGCTGCAGTTCGCGGCTCGGACGAGCGACTTCCAGGTGGTGTCGGTGCAGGCCACCGTCACCTACCGGGTCGTCGACCCCGCCGTCGCCGCCACCCGCATCGACTTCGGCATCGACCCGCGCACCGGCGACTGGAACGCCCGACCGCTGGAGCGGCTCGGCGGTCTGCTCACCGAGCTCGCGCAGCAGCCGGCGCTCGACCACCTCGCCGGCACGTCGCTCACCGACGCGCTCGCCCACGGCATCGCGCCCGTGCGTCAGCGGGTCGCCGACGAGCTCGCCGGCGACCAGCGCCTCGTCGAGCGGGGGCTGGCCGTCACCGACGTCCGCGTCGTCGCGATCCGCGCGGAGGCCGACCTGGAGCGTGCGCTGCAGACCCCCACGCGCGAGGCCGTGCAGCAGCAGGCCGACCGCGCGACCTTCGAGCGGCGGGCGGTCGCCGTGGAGAAGGAGCGCGCGATCGCCGAGAACGAGCTGACGAACCAGATCGAGCTGGCGCGCCGCGAGGAGGAGCTCGTCACCCAGCGCGGGCAGAACGAGCGGCGCCGCGCGACCGAGCAGGCCGAGGCCGACCGCATCACGGCCGCGGCGCGTGCCGAGCGGGAGGGCCTGCTGGCGCGGGCCGAGGCCGACCGGGCCCGCACCGTCGGCGAGGCGAAGGCTGCTGCCGAGTCGGCGGCGTTCGCGTCGTACGCCGAGATCGACCAGGGTCGGATCCTCGCGATCGCCGCCCGCGAGCTCGCGGCCAACCTGCCGCCCCTCACGCACCTCTCCCTCACGCCCGACCTGCTCGCACCGCTGCTGGAGAAGCTCGGCGACACCGGCGCGGCGGCCGACCAGGAGGCCGGTCCGACGCGATGACGTTGCGGCCGCGGGCCGTCGTCGTCCACCGACGGTCGGAGTACGAGGAGCTGGTCGCCCGGCACGCCACCCGTGACCAGGCCGCCTTCTTCCTGCGCACCCGCGACCGCGACATCGCCGAGGTCGAGCAGCGTCACGAGGCGCTCGCGCGGGCGCGGGCCGTCGTGTCCGCGGCGATCCCGCTGCACTGGCGGCGGGCGGAGGTGGAGCGCTCCGAGCTCGACCGGTTCGTGTTCGGCCCGGAGGACGTGGTCGTCGCGGTCGGCCAGGACGGGCTCGTCGCCAACGTCGCGAAGTACCTGAGCGGCCAGCCCGTGGTCGGGGTCGACCCGGAGCGGGGCCGCAACCCCGGAGTGCTCGTGCCGCACGCGCCGCAGCAGGTGGTCGACGTGCTGGCCGGTGTCGAACGCGCCGACCGTCCGGTGCAGGAACGCACGATGGTGCAGGCGCGCACCGACGACGGCCAGGAGCTGTCGGCGCTCAACGAGGTGTTCGTCGGCGACCCCGGTCACCAGTCCGCGCGCTACGTGCTGCACGCGGGTGACCGCGTGGAGCGGCACTCGTCGTCGGGGATCCTCGTCGGCACGGGCACGGGTGCGACGGGCTGGCTGCGCTCGGCGTGGGAGGAGCGGCGCAGCGGTCTGGTCATGCCCGGCCCGACCGACCCGGGCCTGTGCTGGTTCGTCCGCGAGGCGTGGCCGTCGCCGGCCACCGGCACCGAGGTCACGGAGGGTCTTGTGGGTGCCGACGGCTCGCTCGTGGTGACGGTGGAGTCCGACGCGCTCGTCTGCTTCGGCGACGGGATCGAGGCCGACGCGCTGAGCGTGTCGTTCGGGCAGCGGCTGACGGTGGGGCTGGCGCCCCGTCGACTGCGGCTGGTCGGCTGACCCTCCGCGCCGCGCCGCGCCGCCCGGGGCCGGGGCGTCAGGAGCCGACGCGCAGCACCGTCAGGGTGGAGCCGTCGGCGGCGGTCGCCGTCCCGGTGCCCAGCACGGTCCAGCACCGCAGCGAGAGGTTCTGGTCCTGCGCGACCGCCACCACGGCCTGCACGGGGACGACCGACCGGCCCTCGGCGGGGACGGTCACGGTGCTGCTGGCGAGCGGGGTGCTCTCGCCGGCGCGGACGAGGCCGCACGTCACGTCGGTGCCGAACCTCGAGCCGACGGCCGCAGCGCCGGTGACGAGCACGGTGCCCGCCTGGTCCGCGGGCACCGAGTAGCCACGCATCTCCGTGGAGCTGGCCAGGACCACGCTCGTCGAGAGGGTCTGGCCGACACTCGCGCCGCCGCTGCCGGTGCCGGGCGTCCGCAGCAGCCGTCCGACGACGTCCGACGTCAGGTCCTGCGTGCCGAGGCTGCCGTCGGCGACCTCGCGGGTGCCGATGCTGCCCTGGGCCAGGTCCTGGCTGCCGATGCTGCCGTCGAGGATGACCTGCGTGGTCACGGCGTCGAGGGCGATCTTGGCGCCGGTGACGGACCGGTTGCGCAGGTCCGTCGAACGCACCGAGCCGTCGACGAGCGCCTGCGTGCCGACGGAGTCGGAGCGCATCTTCGAGGCGCTGACGGCGCGGTCGGCGAGCTGACGGTTGCCGATGCTGCCCGCCTTGACGGCGGCGTAGGAGGTGCCACCGAGCGACAGGAAGAGCGCGACGGTGGCCACGACGAGGGCGGCCGACGGTCGACGCCGGCGCCCCTCGGCGCAGTGGCAGGTGCAGGACGACGACATGACGGACCTCGGGCGTGCGGCGGGTGGTGCGGCCAGCCTAGGCGAGGCGGTGGCCCGGCCGTGCGGGTACAGCGAGACCGCCCCGTCGACCGGGACGTCAGTTGACCTGGCGCTCGCGACCGTCCCAGAACTCGGCCCTCAGCTTGAACTTCTGCAGCTTCCCGGTCGCCGTGCGGGCGAGCTCGTCGCGGAACTCGACCCGCTTGGGGCACTTGTAGCCGGCCAGCCGTTCGCGGCAGTGCGCGATGAGTGCCGCCTCGTCGACGCCGGAGTCGGGCTCGACGACTACGAGCGCCGTGACCAGCTCGCCCCAGCGCTCGTCGGGGACGCCGATGACGGCGACCTCCCGCACGGCGGGGTGCGACGCGAGCGCGTCCTCCACCTCGATCGAGGACACGTTCTCGCCGCCGGAGATGATCACGTCCTTCTTGCGGTCCGCGATCGTGACGTAGCCGTCCTCGAACGCTCCGCCGTCGCCCGTGTGGAACCATCCCCCGGCCAGCGACTCGCCGGTGGCGTCCGGGTTGTCCCAGTAGCCCTGGAGCACGGTGTTGCTACGGGCCAGCACCTCGCCGGTGTCGTCGACGCGGATCGACGTCGACAGCGCGGGAGCGCCCGCGCGGCCGAGCCTGCGGGCCTGCTCGGTCGCGTCGAGGTCGTCCCACTCCTCGCGCATGCGGCTCATGGTCAGCAGCGGCGACGTCTCGGTGAGCCCGTAGATCTGGATGAACTCCCACCCCAGCTCCTCACGGACCCGCTCGATCGTGCGGGTCGGCGGCGGGGCGCCCGCGACGACGCAGCGGACCCGGTCGCGCCCGACCGGGCCGTCCCAGTCCTTGAGCGCGTCGAGCACGGCCGACAGCACCGCCGGCGCGCAGCAGAGGAAGGTCACCTGGTGCTCCTCGATGCGGCGCAGGATCTCCGCCCCGTCGACCTGCCGCAGCACGACGTGCTTGCCGCCCATGCCGGTGACGCCGTACACCTGGCCCCAGCCGTTGCAGTGGAACATCGGCAGCGTGTGCAGGTACACGTCGCGGTCGCTGACCGACGCCTGCCAGCCGAACACCGTCGCGTTGGTCCAGAGGGCGCGGTGCGTCTGCTCGACGCCCTTGGGTCGGGCGGTCGTGCCCGACGTGTAGTTGATGGTGGCCGTCGCGGTCTCGTCGGGCTCCCACGCCCGCGGCTGCGCGCCGTGGGTCGGACGATCCTGGGATGCGGGCGACCAGCCCCAGACCTCCTCGTCGTCGACGCCGGCGACGAAGACGTGCTTGGCCGCCGAGCAGGCCTCGCGCAGGTGCTCCAGGCCGGGGTCGAGGACGACGACCTCCGCGCCGCTGTGCTGCACGATGTACTCGACCTCCGCCGGCGCGAGCCGGAAGTTCACCGGCACGAACACGCGGCCCCAGCCGGAGACGCCGAAGAACGACGTGTAGAGCCGCGCGGCGTTCTGCGAGACCATCGCGACCCGGCCGCCGACCGGCACGTCGAGCCGGTCGAGCCGCTCGGCCTGCGCCTGCGCGAGCCGCATCACCTCGGCGTACGTGAGCTCCCCCCACGACGGTGCCGGCTGGTCGGGCTCGTCGACGACGGCCACCCGATCGGGGTAGACGGTGACGGCGCGGTCGAGGAAGTCGCGGATGCTGAACGGGACGATCACGAGGGCCTCCAGTCGGGTATGACGCGGGTCACCCCATCATGCATCGCCCCCCGTTGCGCCGCCGTCGCAGGTGACTCCGACGCCGCGTGGTCAGGCGTGCCGGGAGCGCCACTCGTCGGCCAGGATCGCGTAGGCGAGGCCGTCGACCCAGCCGAGGTCGCGGTGCAGGGCGTCCTGACGGGTGTGGGCCTCGCGGCGCATGCCGACGCGCTCCATGAGTCGCCACGACGGCTCGTTGGTGGCGAAGCACTCGGCGACGACGCGGCGCACACCCAGCTCCTCGAAGCTGATCCGCAGCAGCTCCTCGACGGCCTCGGTCATGAGGCCGCGCCCGTGGTGGCTGGGCGCAAGGGCCCAGGCCAGCACGGCGACCGTGCGGCGCGCCTGCTCCCGGACGTCCTTCTGGCCCCAGGCGTCCCCGACGGTGACCATCGTGTCGCCGACGACCCGCCCGTCGACCTCGACGGCGAGCGCGTCGAGGAGGTCGTCGGCGGCGAAGTGCGAGTCGACGAGCTCCTCACGGGTCCGCGCCGGCCGGCCGAGCCACCGGTTGACGTCGGGGTCGCCCCGGTAGGCGAGCACGGCGTCGACGTCGTCGAGGGTGAGTGGCCGCAGCGTGGTCCGCGCCGTGCGGCGCGGCCACGTCAGGTCGGCGAGCCGCGGTCGTCGAGGGTCGGGGTCGGGCACTCAGCGATCGTAGGGGTAGAACCCGTGCCCGGACTTCTTGCCCAGGAGGCCGGCCTCGACCATGCGGTCGAGCACCGGCGGCGGCGAGTAGAGCGGCTCCTTGAACTCCTCGTACATGGAGACGCCGATGGCGCGGACGGTGTCGAGGCCGATGAGGTCGGCCAGGGCGAGCGGGCCCATCGGGTGCCCGCAGCCCAGCACCATGCCGGAGTCGATGTCGGCGGCCGAGGCGTAGCCCGCCTCGTACATGCGGATGGCCGAGAGCAGGTACGGCACGAGCAGGCTGTTGACGACGAAGCCGGCGCGGTCGGTGGCCTCGATGGGCTCCTTGCCGAGGGTCTCGGAGACGAAGGTCTGCAAGCGCTGCAGCGTCTCGGGCGACGTGGTCAGCGACGGGATCAGCTCGACCAGCCTCATGACCGGCGCGGGGTTGAAGAAGTGCACGCCCATGACCCGGTCGGCCCGCCCCGACACGGCCCCGAGCTTCACGATCGGGATCGAGGACGTGTTCGACGCGAGCACGGCGTCGTCGGACTCCAGGATCGAGCCGAGGGTCCGGAACAGGTCGAGCTTCGTCCGCTCGTCCTCGCTCGCGGCCTCGACGACGAGGTCACGGTCGGCGAGCGCCTCGAGGTCGGCCGTGAAGGTGACGCGCTCGAGCGTCGCGGCGACGTCGTCGGCGGTCAGCTTCCCGCGCTGCTCGGCCTTGCGCAGCGAGGCCTCGACCCGCTCGGCGGCGCGCTTCGCGGCGTCGTCGTCGACCTCGACGGTCACGACGGACAGGCCGGCCCGCGCTCCGACCTCGGTGATGCCCGACCCCATGAGTCCTCCGCCGACCACGCCCAGACGTGCGATCGTCATGGCCCTCTCCCTCCCTGATGCTCGGACGTCCTAGCACTTTCACCCTACGTCACGCGGGCACGATCCCGAGGGTGCCCTCGGGGCGGGAAGGCCGCGGGTGGCGACCGCGCGTGGTGAGCCCGGGACGACGGGCCCGACGTGGTGGGATGGACCCATGCGCGCACGACACCTGGCCTCCGCGGTGCTCCTGCCGGTGCTCGCGTTCGGCGCGACGGGCTGCAGCGGTGGGCCCGACCCGGCCACCCGGCCCACGCCGTCGGCCTCGCCGACCGCCGAGGGACTGCCGACCGGTCGCTCCGCCCCGGAGCTGTTGTCGGCGGTCGAGTGCAGCCGTGACGGCGACGGCACCTGGTCGGCGACGGGCCTGGTCTCCAACCCGACGAAGAACAAGGCGAGCTACCAGGTGAGCGCCCAGGTCGGACCGGCCGACGGCACGAGCCCCGCCGCGACCCGGCGGCTCGACGACGTCGCGGCCGGCGCGGAGCAGCCGTTCCTCCTCACCGACATCCCGACGTCGTCCCCCGACGGTCCGTGCCACCTGCAGCTGCTGGTGCTGCCGCCCTCCTGACGGCCCCGGACGCGACGAAGCCCGCACCCCAGCGGGGTGCGGGCGTCGCGGCGGTGCGGGTCAGGAGCGCGCGATGCGGACCATGTCCTCACGGGGCACGACCTTGACGCGCTCGCGCTCGTGCTCGTGGGCCTCGCCGAGGCCGAGCTCGTGGGCGTCGAGCTTCTCCCAGCCCTCCCACGTCGTGTACTCCAGGCCGCGCGACTCGAGGTAGGCGTCGACGGACTCGGGGTCGGGCTGGGCGGCCGGCGCGAGACCGGGCGCGTCGTCGATCAGCATCGAGATGGTCTGGGCGGCGTCGGACTTCGTGTGACCGATGAGGCCGACCGGGCCACGCTTGATCCAGCCGGTCACGTAGACGCCCGGCAGTGCCGATCCGTCGATCTCGATGACGCGGCCGCCGTCGTTGGGCACGACACCGGCGGTGACGTCGAACGGCAGGCCGGGCAGGTTGTCGGAGTAGTAGCCGATGGCGCGGTAGACGGCCTGGACGGGCCAGTCCTGGAACTCGCCGGTGCCGCGGACGTTGCCGGTGCCGTCGAGCTCGGTCACCTCGGTGCGCAGACCCACGACCTTGCCGTCCTCGCCGAGGATCTCGACGGGGTTCTGGCAGAAGTGGATGTGGATGCGGTGCGGGGCGCCCGTGGGCTCCTTCGCGAGGTAGTTCTGCAGCACGTCGACCACGAGCTTCTGGCTCTTCGCGGCACGGATCGCCTCGAGCGAGCCCTCGTCGAGCTCGAAGCCCTCGGGGTGCACGATGACGTCGATCGTGGGGGAGTGGCTCAGCTCGCGCAGCTCCATGGGCGTGAACTTGACCTGCGCCGGACCGCGACGCGCGAAGACGTGCACGTCCTTCGCGACGTTCTTCTTCAGGCCCTCGTAGACGTTGTCGGGGATCTCGGTGACGAGCAGCTCGTCGGCCGTCTTGGCGAGGATGCGCGAGACGTCGAGTCCGACGTTGCCCACGCCGAGCACGGCGACGGACTCCTGGTGCGGCTGGAACGGCCAGTCGCGCTCGACGTCGGGGTGGCCGTCGTACCAGTAGACGAAGTCGGCCGCGCCGTGCGAGCCGTCGAGGTCGATGCCGGGGAGGTCGAGGTCGCGGTCGCGGCGGGCGCCCGTGGCGAAGACGACGGCGTCGTAGAACTGACGGAGGTCGTCGAGCTTGAGGTCGTCGCCGAACGAGACGTTGCCGAAGAAGCGGATGTCCTCGTTCGCCATGACCCGCTTGAGCGCCTTGACGATCTCCTTGATGCGCGGGTGGTCGGGGGCCACTCCGTAGCGGATCAGGCCGAACGGCGTGGGGTCGCGCTCGATGAGGTCGACGCTCGCACCCTCGAAGGGTGCGGGGACCTCGGACTTGGTGAGGATGTCGGCCGCGTAGACGCCGGCCGGGCCGGCGCCGACGATCGCGACCCTGAGCTTCCTGCTCATCAGTGGGACTCCTGGGGGGAACACGGGCACACCGCCAGGATCAGTCGATGTGCGTAAGTCCATCCTAAGTTCTCCGGCCCGACGCCGCGAAGTCGTCCGGGGTGCGAGATCGACCACTCCTGCACGCGGTCGTCAGGCGTCGCCCTGGAGCAGCTGGCGCAGCGTGCGGGTGTACGTCTCGAAGGCGGTGCGGCCGGCGTCCGTGAGGCTGACGTGCGTGGCGGGCGTCCGACCGTCGATGGTCTTGGTCTGGTGGACGTAGCCGGCGTCCTCGAGCTTGCGCAGGTGGGTGGAGAGGTTGCCGGCGGTCATGCCCAGCTCCTTCTGCAGACGCGGGAAGGTGAGCGTCTCCCCGGGTGCGAGCGCGGCGAGGAAGGCGGTGACGCGCAGGCGCGCCTGGGCGTGGATGACGGGGTCGAGATCGGTCATCGGCGCCCCTCGCGGTGCGCGTGGAGCGCCGCGACGGCGAAGCCGCCGCCACCGAGCAGCGCCATGAGCAGGTAGAGGGCGGGTGCCCCGGCGAACGACGCGCCACCCACGAGCAGCGCGATCCAGGCGCCCAGCACGAGCTGGCGCCGGTCGTGGAACGCGACGGCGGACCCCATGTAGAGGACGGCGACGACGAGGCACGGGACGGCGTTGTAGACGATCGCGGCGGCCTCGCCCTCCAGGCCGACCCGGCCGAGCGCACCGGCGACGAGGCAGGCTCCGGCGAAGCCCAGCCCCCAGGCCCAGCCGAGCCACGCGTTGGCCTCGGCGTCGGGCCCGCCGATGCCGCGGGTGCGGCCCTCGATGTGCACGACCGTCGCCACGATCGCGGCGGCGATGAGGACGCCGAAGACGATCGGCCCCGGGAGTCCCGGCTCTCCCTGCGGGCCGGACCACGTCCACAGCGCGAGGTAGCCCATGCCCCATGCGACGGCCCACACGCCGTAGACGATCCGTTCGTCGACCCGCACGGAGCGGCGAGCGCGGTCGCGCTCGGCCTCGATGATGGCCCAGCTCTCGGCCAGGTCGGGGGTGCGGTCGCGGGTCTGCTCGTCGTCCATGCTCTCTCCTGAAGATAGGTTTGCAGTACAAAGTAGTTTGCACGACGTCGCGCTGGACGTCAAGGTCGGGAGGTCGATCCGGGAACGTCGTGCAGGACGCGGCCGTTGGAGAAGTTGACGACGCAACCACCATCCGCGTCCCAGCCCGACTGACTGGAGAAGACCCATGACCCTGCGCCGCCACCAGAAGGCCGTCCTCGCCGCGACGGCCGTCCCGACCCTGCTGCTCGCCGCCGCGTGCGGCCAGGCGTCCACCTCCGACGACGCCGCCGGCAGCACGCCGAGCAGCGCCGCCACGAGTGAGTCGGCCTCGACCGACACCGGCTCCTCGGAGTCGTCCGGCGACTACGCCCCCGGCACCTACGAGGCGTCCGGCAGCTACTCCAACCCGGGCGGGACCTCGACGGTCGACGTCGAGGTGACGCTCGGCGACGGCGGCACCATCGACGACGTCACCGTGACGCCGAAGGCCTCGGGCACCTCGAAGCAGTACCAGGAGAAGTTCGCCGGTGGCATCGCCGACGAGGTCGTCGGCAAGAACATCGACGACCTCGACGTCTCGAAGGTCGCCGGCTCCTCGCTGACGGCGGGCGGCTTCAACCAGGCGATCGACGAGATCAAGTCCGAGGCGCGAGGCTGACCGGACCTACCATGTCCGTCATGGGCGACGCCGAGACGACCTCCTACGACCGTCGCGCGAGGCGCGCCGACCTCGGCGCCGACCTCGCGATCCTCGTGGTCGGCCTGGCCGGCGCGGCCGTGATCCTGACCCAGGTGCCCGCCGACGTGGTGGCGATGCAGGCGCTGGCCGTCTACGCGCTGTTCGCGGCGCTGGGCGCGGGCGTCCTCGCGGTCGCACGGCTGCGCACCCGCACGTTCCCAGGGCTGCGTGAGGCCACCGTCGACGGCAGACCGGCCCGGGGGGTGCGCGCGTGGTCCGGCCCGTTCGTGCACAGCGTGTCGCTCGACGTCGGGCTCGTCGCACTCGGTGCGGTGGTGAGCTCGATCGGCGTCGCGTCGGGCTCGGCCTGGGCGGCCCTGTGGGTCCCGGCCCTGGTGGCCACGGCCTGGTTCGCGGTGCGCGTGGTGCTCGTCCTGGTCGGCCGCCGCAGGGTCGACGCGCTCTGGCTGACCGACCAGCACGTGGTCCACGACAGTGCGGCCGGTCGCGCCCGGATCCCCCGCACGGACGTCGAGTCGGTGCGGCCCTGGAGCGGCGGCCTGTTCGTCGACGGACCCACCAGCCGCTCGGGTCCACCGCTCGGCTTCCGAGCAGGGGCGCGCGCCCGACCCGGCGAGCTGCGCGTCGACACGTCGCTCATGGGAGTCGGCCCGCACGACCTCGCCGCCTGGTTGCGCGCGCAGCTCGACGACGACGCGCGGCCACGCCGCTGACCCGACTCGACCAGGAGGACGCAGGATGACCCAGCCCTTCGTGCAGGCCGGAACAGGCCGGCCCGCCCTGCCGCCCGTCGTGTACGTGCCGACGAGCGCGGCCGACGACCCGAGCCTGCGGGAGGTGCAGATGCACACCCTCGAGGACGGCCGGACGGCCTTGTTCGTGTACTCCGCGATCGACCGGCTGCACGACCTCTACCGCCCCGACGTGCCGTGGTTGCTGTGCGACGTCGCCACCCTGCAGCGCGTGCACGACGAGACCCCGTACGACCTCCTGTTCCTCGACCTCGACCCCGGCCTGCGCGACGGTGAGGAGGCCCGACGATGAGCATCGACGTCGACCTGGCGGTGCTCGGCACCATCGCCACCGACCTGACCGACGCGGGGACCACCCTGAGCGGCATCGACACCGCCGGGTCGTCGGGCGTCGACGCCGGACCGATGACCGCGGTCATCGCCTCGATGGTGGCGCAGGTGATCGACAGCGCCGCGAACGTCGCCGACGGGCTGAGCGGCACGGGCACCCTCGTCGGCCTCAGCCGCGAGTACTACCAGCGGGCGGACGCCGATGCGGAGGTGTCCCTGGAGGACATCCGGTCCACCATGCAGGAGGAGGGCGGACGGTGAGCATCGACACCGAGATCGAGGGTTCGCCGAGCAGCGTCAAGGGTGTCGCGACCTGGCTCCGCCAGACGCTCGCGACGGCCCTCGACGACGCCGCCGAGGCCGCGAGCACGGCTCGGACGTCCGCGCTCGGCTCCTGGGACGGGGAGGCCGGGGACGAGTTCCTCGACGTCGCGCGCCGGCTCCGCACGGGCGGGGACGACCTGGCCGGAGCGGCACGGGACATGGCGGGCGACCTCGACGAGTTCGCGACGTCGCTGACGACGTGCCAGAGCGACATGGCCGACGTCCGCAGCACCGCACGGGAGGCGGGGCTGACCGTCGCCGGGTTCGTCGTGCAGCACCCCGGCGACGGTCCCGCACGACCTCCCGAGCACTTCGAGGGCACGGAGGCCGAGGTGGCCGCGCACGACCAGCGGGTCGCCGAGTACAACGCGCACCAGGACAAGCTCACCGCCTACGCGGCCGCGCAGACCGAGGCCTCGCGGGTCGACCGTGTCTACGAGACCGCCTGCCGGTCCCTGCAGGACCAGTACACCCCCGGTCAGCACGCCAGCTGGCTGCTGAGCCTCGCCGAGGCGGTCGGCGAGGGTGCCGCCGCTGGTGTCGCCAGCCAGCGGGCCAACGCGCTGCGCACCCAGGCGCAGGGTCTGCTCGACGAGGCGTCCCGCGCCATCGCCGACCTCCAGGCCAACCCCGACCGGTACGTCCAGCGTCGCTGGTTCTTCTTCGAGCGGGTCGACACTGCGCGGCTCGAGGCCGACCGCCTGGCGATCGCCGGCAAGCTGGACGAGGCGCAGGACCTGCTCGCCCGGGCCAACGCTGCCGGCGAGTCGCGTCTGCCGGCCAACCTCGGCCGGGTCGGCAAGGCGCTCGGCGTGATCGGGCTCGGGCTCGGCGTCTACAACGACTACGCCGAGGGCGAGACGGCGCCCCAGATCGCGACGTCGCAGGGCGTGTCCTTCCTCGCCGGCATGGGCACGGGAGCCGCAGCCGGAGCGGCGATCGGCTCGGTCGTGCCGGTCGCGGGCACGGCCGTCGGCGCCGTCGCGGGGACGATCATCGGCGCCGGCGTGGCGATCTTCTCCGACGGCATGATCGACTCCTTCTTCGAGAACGGCCCCGACGTCGGCGAGGCGTTGTCCGAGGGTGTCGAGGCACTCGGCGACACCGCCTCGGCGATCGGCGACGGCATCGGCGGCGCCGTCAGTGCCGTGGGCGGCTGGTTCGATTGACCGGGGTCGGCCCGCGCGCCGCGACGGTGGCGTGGGGCTTCGAGGCGATCGGGACGTCGTGGGAGGTCGAGACCGCGCAGCCGCTCGACCCCGACGTCCGGCAGTCCGTGCGCGACGTCGTCGAGCGGTTCGACCACGCGTGGTCGCGCTTCCGAGCGGACTCGACCGTGACCGCCATGGCCCGCGAGGCCGGCAGCTGGCAGCTCCAGGGCGCCGGCGCCCTGCTGAGGCTCTACGACGACCTGCACGTGGCCACGGACGGGGCGGTGACGCCGCTGGTGGGGCGGTCGCTGGAGGACCTCGGGTACGACGCGCGGTACTCGCTGCAGCCGAACGGTCGCGCGGTGCCGCCCGAGAGCTGGGCGCAGGTCCGCAGCGACGGCTCGCTCGTCGTGGACCACGAGACGCTCGCCACCGCTCGGCCGCTGCTGCTCGACGTCGGCGCCGCGGGGAAGGGTTTCCTGGTCGACCTCGTGGTCGACGTGCTCGCCGACCACGGCGTCGACGAGGCGACGGTCGACGGCAGCGGCGACCTGCGGCACGTCGGTGGCGTTCCGATCCGCGTCGCCCTCGAGCACCCGGGCGACGCCTCGCGCGCCGTCGGCGTCGTCGAGGTCGCCGACGGGTGGGCGCTCTGCGCGTCAGCCGTCAACCGACGCGTGTGGGGCGAAGGGCTCCACCACGTCGTCGACGGCCGCACCGGCCGCCCGACCCGCGACGTCGTCGCCACGTGGGCCCTCGTCGACGGTTCCTGCATGGTCGCCGACGGCCTGGCCACCGCGCACTTCTTCGCCGACCCGCAGACGCTGCTCGACCTGCACCCGCACCACTTCGTCCGGATCCACGCCGACGGCCGCGTGCTGCGGTCGCCCGACCTCCCTGGGGAGCTGTTCACATGAGCACGAGTCGCACGAGCACGGGACCGAGGCCCTCGGTCGACGCGATCCTCGGTCGGGTGAGCATGTACCGCCTCACGACGATCGTGCTGTCGGCGATCGTCGCGGTCTACCTGCTCTTCACGTCCACCGGCGTCATCGACGGGCTCTCGACGCTCGGCAACCTCGCCGCCCTGGCGGTGCTGCTGGTGGCGTCGGTCGCCTCGAACCGGTTGCTCGGTCTGGTGTGGCGTCGCGTCCCCCACGACGAGTCGGCCGTGATCACCGCGCTGCTGCTGTTCTTCCTGTTCGTGCCGTTGCCCGAGGCCGCCAGCGGGTCGGGCTCGGGCGTCGGGGCCGCCAACCTGCTCTGGCTCGCGGCGGCAGCCGTGCTCGCCAGCGCGTCGAAGTACCTGCTCGCGTGGCGGGGCCGGCACGTGCTCAACCCGGCGGCCGCCGGCGCGCTGCTCGTCGTCGTCGCGCAGTGGGCGGTCGGACGGGAGTCGTCGATCAACGCGCTCTGGCAGACGGCGGCCACCCAGGCGCTGCTGCCGTTCGTCGCGGTCGGCGCGCTCCTCGTGCTGTGGCGGACCCGTCGCCTCGACGTGGGGCTCGTGTTCGTCGTCGTCGCGGCCACCCTCGTGCTGGTGGGCCTGACGGTCGGCTTCGGCACGCCGCTGTCGCAGGCGTGGCAGACCGCGCTGTACTCCTACCCGATCGTCTTCATGGCGGGCTTCATGGTCACCGAGCCGCTCACCCTGCCGCCCCGGCGGGTGCAGCAGTGGCTCGTCGCCGCGGTCATGGCGGTGCTGCTCGGCTTCCCGACGTTCGCCGACGTGCTCGGCGTGCAGGCGCCGACGTGGGGTCCGTTGACCATGACGCCCGAGCTGGCGATCGTCGTCGGCAACCTGGTCGCCTTCGCGCTCTCCCGGCGGACCGGGGTGGTGCTGCGGACCACGGGCTCGCGTCGGCTCGCCGGGGACACCTGGGAGGTCACGTTCCGCCCGACCCGTCCGGTGCGGTTCGTCCCGGGCCAGTACCTCGAGCTCCACCTGCCGCACCGTGGCGTGGACGGACGCGGTGTCCGGCGGGTGTTCAGCATCAGCTCGCCCCCGCAGGCCGACGACCTGAGCGTCGCCGTGCGCGTGCCGGAGCCGTCGTCGTCGTTCAAGCAGGCGCTCGTCGGGCTGCGCGAGGGCGAGCGCGTGCACGCGACCGGCGTGCACGGCGACTTCGTCTGGCCTCGCGGCGGTCGCCCGCTGCTGCTCGTCGCAGGCGGCATCGGCGTGACGCCCTTCCTCAGCCAGCTCCGTGCCGGCGAGGCGCGCGACGTCGTGCTCGTCTACGGCGTCCCCGACGGCGACGTCGTGCCCTACCGCGACGAGCTGGTCGCGAGCGGCGTCCGGGTGGTGCTGGTCTCTCCCGAGCCTCCCGGCGACCTCCCGGCCGACTGGGTGCACGTGGCGGCGCCGGTGGTCTCGGGCGACGTGGTGGCGGAGGCGGTGCCCGACGCCGCCGAGCGCGTGGCCTACGTCTCCGGCCCCCCGGTCATGGTCTCCGCCGTCCGCGGCGACCTGCGCCGTCGCTGCGCCAAGGTCCGGACCGACTACTTCTCCGGCTACTGACCCCCTCCCCACCCCACCACCCCTCCGTCCTGAGCACGTTTGCGTGGGGCCCCACGTGAACGTGCACATCGGCCGCATGTTTGCGGGGGGGGGGCGAGCGCGTTTGCGTGGGGCCCCACGCAAACAGGCCGACCGGCGAAGGTCGGCAGACACCCAGAGTTGAGTGGAATGGACTCAACTCTCATGATGTTGTCCTGGGTGTACGGCGAACCGCGCCGACGGAAGGACGCATCAGGAGCAGCCCATGGATCTCTCGAACCTCACCACCCGCAGCCAGCAGGCGCTGGCTGCCGCGATGCAGCAGGCGGCTGCGGCCGGCAACCCGGCGATCGAGCCCGCCCACGTGCTCACCGCGCTCCTCGCGCAGGACGGCGGCACGGCCGTCCCGCTGCTGCAGGCCACCGGCGTCGACGCCGGCGCGGTGAGGACCGAGCTGCAGGGCGTGATCGGCGCGCTCCCTTCGGCGGCGGGCAGCAGCGTGCAGAACCCCGGCCTGTCGCGCAGCACCCACGAGGTGCTCCAGCGTGCCGCCGACCTCGCCGGCGAGCTCGGCGACGAGTTCATCTCCACCGAGCACCTCGTCGTCGGCGTCGCGACCGTCGACTCGCCCGCGAAGGACGTGCTGACGTCCCGCGGCGCCACGCCCGACGCCCTGCGCGCCGCGTTCGAGACCGTGCGCGGTGGTGCGCGGGTCACCAGCGCCGACGCGGAGGACACCTACCAGGCGCTCGAGAAGTACGGCGTCGACCTGACCGCCGTCGCCCGCGAGGGCAAGCTCGACCCGGTCATCGGCCGCGACGCCGAGATCCGTCGCGTCGTGCAGGTGCTCAGCCGCCGCACGAAGAACAACCCCGTCCTCATCGGCGAGCCGGGCGTCGGCAAGACCGCCGTCGTCGAGGGGCTGGCGCAGCGCATCGTCGACGGCGACGTGCCCGAGTCGCTGCGTGGTCGCCGGCTGATCAGCCTCGACCTCGGCGCGATGGTGGCCGGCGCGAAGTACCGCGGCGAGTTCGAGGAGCGGCTCAAGGCCGTGCTCGAGGAGATCAAGGCGTCGGACGGTCAGGTCATCACCTTCATCGACGAGCTGCACACGGTCGTCGGGGCGGGCGCCACGGGCGACTCCGCGATGGACGCCGGCAACATGCTCAAGCCGATGCTGGCGCGCGGCGAGCTGCGCATGATCGGGGCGACGACCCTCGACGAGTACCGCGAGAACGTCGAGAAGGACCCCGCGCTGGAGCGTCGGTTCCAGCAGGTGCTGGTCGGCGAGCCGTCGGTCGAGGACACGATCGCGATCCTGCGCGGCCTGAAGGAGCGCTACGAGGCGCACCACAAGGTCGCCATCGCCGACGCCGCGCTCGTCGCAGCGGCCACGCTGTCCGACCGCTACATCCCCGGACGTCAGCTGCCCGACAAGGCGATCGACCTGGTCGACGAGGCGGGCTCGCGGCTGCGGATGGAGATCGACTCCAGCCCCGTCGAGATCGACGAGCTGCGACGCGCGGTCGACCGGCTCCGGATGGAGGAGCTGCACCTGCAGAACGAGACCGACGACGCGAGCCGCGAGCGGCTCGAGAAGCTCCGCAGCGAGCTCGCCGACCGCCAGGAGACGCTGCGTGCGCTCGAGCAGCGGTGGGAGAGCGAGAAGCAGAGCCTGAACGCGGTCGGTGAGATCAAGGAGCGCATCGACGAGGTGCGCATCGCCGCCGAGCGCGCCCAGCGCGAGGGCGACCTCGAGACCGCGGCGCGTCTGCTCTACAGCGAGATCCCGACGATGGAGGCGCAGCTGGCCGCCGCGCAGGCGGCGGAGTCGGCGCGCGAGGCCGGCGACGGCACCGACCGGCTGGTCAACGAGGAGGTGACGGCCGACGAGATCGCGGAGGTCGTCGCGTCGTGGACCGGCATCCCCACGGGCCGTCTGCTCGAGGGGGAGACGGGCAAGCTCCTGCGGATGGAGGACGAGCTCGGCAAGCGGCTGGTCGGCCAGCGCGAGGCCGTGACCGCCGTGTCCGACGCGGTGCGTCGCAGCCGCGCCGGCATCGCCGACCCCGACCGCCCGACCGGCTCGTTCCTGTTCCTCGGCCCCACGGGAGTGGGAAAGACGGAGCTGGCGAAGACGCTGGCGGAGTTCCTGTTCGACGACGAGCGCGCGATGGTGCGCATCGACATGAGCGAGTACGCCGAGAAGCACGCGGTCTCGCGGCTCGTCGGTGCCCCTCCGGGCTACGTCGGCTACGACGAGGGCGGCCAGCTGACCGAGGCCGTGCGGCGTCGCCCGTACTCGGTCGTGCTGCTGGACGAGGTCGAGAAGGCGCACCCGGAGGTCTTCGACATCCTCCTGCAGGTGCTCGACGACGGTCGCCTGACCGACGGGCAGGGCCGCACGGTCGACTTCCGCAACGTCATCCTCATCCTCACCAGCAACCTGGGCTCGGTGTTCCTGGCCGACCCGTCGCTGGACGAGCAGGCGAAGAAGGACGCGGTCATGGACGTCGTGAAGGCGTCGTTCAAGCCGGAGTTCCTGAACCGGCTCGACGAGATCGTGACGTTCGAGCCGCTCGGCACCGCCGAGCTGACGCACATCGTCGACCTGCAGCTCGCGTCGCTGGGTCGCCGCCTGGCGGCTCGTCGGATCACGCTCGACGTGACCGATGCGGCGAAGGAGTGGCTGGCCCTCACGGGCTGGGACCCCGCCTACGGTGCGCGACCGCTGCGACGGCTGGTGCAGCAGGCGATCGGCGACCGTCTCGCCAAGGCGCTGCTGGCGGGTGAGGTGCGCGACGGCGACACGGTGCGGGTCGACCGGGAGGTGGGCCCGGACGGCGTCCCGACCGACTCCCTCACGGTGACCGCCGCCTGACCTGCCCTCGTCGTCCGCGACCTGGTCGGGCCGCAGCGCCCCGCCGCCACCCATGGGCGGCGGGGCGCTGCTGTGCTGAGCGCGGACGGGTTCAGGACCAGCGGGACCGCTCCACGAGACGTGCCCCCGCTGGCACGCCGTTCAGTCCGACCAGGAGCGCGAGCCCGAGCATCCCGCCGGTGACGTTGGAGAGGAGGTCGTCGACGTCGGCCACGTGACCGCCCCCGAGGAACGCGCCCGTGACGAGCTGGGTCAGCTCGATCGCGAGGCTGCTCGCAGCCACGGCCACGAGCACCCGCCACCAGGGCGGTGTGCCGAGAGCGAGCGCCAGCAGGATGCCGAGCGGCACGAAGACGGCGACGTTCATCGCCGCGTCGGCCCACTCGTAGTCGGCGAACGGCACGGGCTGCACCGACCAGCGCGTGCTGCGGGCGACCGGATCGAGGTAGATCGGGAAGACGGTGTTGGCGACCACGCCGGCCGCGTACACGCAGAGGGCGAGCGCGACCGCGGCCCGCGGGGCGGTCAGCAGGGCGCGGCGACGCAGGTGCCACAGCAGGACGGCGAGGACCGCGGCGGCCGAGGGCACGACGACCGGCAGCACGGGAACCTGACGGAACACGGGTCTCCCTCCCACGAGTCGGTCCTCATCCTGCCCGGCCGTGCGGGCGGGCTGGCCTGCGGGCCGGTCGGGAGCCAGGCCGTGCTCGTTAGGGTGTGCGTATGGCAGACCGCCCCCCGAGGCCACCGGCGCTCACCCTGACCTGCATCTTCGTCGGGGTCGGGTGCGGGCTGCTGCTCGTGAACCTCGTGTCGGCACTCTCGTCGTGGGGGTCGATCGAGCTGCAGGACGCCGTCCGCGACGCGCTCGCGCAGGAGCCCGTCAAGGAGCTGGGCCTGAGCATGGACCAGGCGCTCGACTACCTGCGCTACGCCGTCTACGTCGGGATCGTGCTGACGGCCTCGGGCGCCGTGTTCGCGGTCTACGCCGCGCGCGGCCACCGCACGTCGCGGGTGATGCTGACCATCCTGTGCGGCATCGCCTTCGTGGTGCTCGCCACCCTGGGGCTGCCGGGCCTGCTCCCGGCGGCCTTCGCGGGACTGTGCGGCTGGTCGCTGTGGACGCCCGACGCGCGCCGCTGGTTCGACCAGGTCGGCGGTCGAGCGGTGGCCGACGTCCCGACGTCGGCCACGAAGGGCGCCGATCCGTTCGCGTCGCGCTCGGCCGGCCCCGTCGGTCGTCCGCTCGACCCGCCGCCTGCGGCGGGCGGACCCGTCGCGACGACCACCCCGACGCACCCGTCGGCCCAGCCCGCGCCGGTCGGCCCCGTGGCCCGGCCGCGGTCCGTCACGGTGGCGGTCGTGACGACGTTCGTCGCGAGCGGCGTCGTGGCGCTGCTCGGCCTCCTGCTCCTGCTCGTGACGACGGTCGGCGCCGACGCCTACCGCACCGCGCTCACCGAGCCCGGCCTCGCGCGCGACCTGGTGCGCTCGTCGGGCGTCAGCGCCGACGAGATGATCGAGCTGCTGCGGGTCTCCGCGATCGTCTGGCTGGTGGCCTGCGTCGCCGGCGTCGTGGCAGCCCTCGCCGTCGTCCGCCGCGTGCCGTCGGGTGGGACGGCCCTGGTCGTCGTCGCGGCGGTGACCATCGGCCTGTCGGTCTTCTTCCTCCCGCTGGGCGTCGTGACCGGCGCCGCGGCGATCGTCGTGATCGTCCAGCTGCGTCGCCCGGAGTCCCGCGCCTGGCTCTTGGAGGAGTGACCCAGGTCACCGACCCCCTCGCCGAGAGGCGGCCCGACGCCCGGCGCGAGTAGGGTTGGAGCCATGAGCAACAGCGTCGTTCCCGGCTCCAAGCGCCCCCACGTCGTCGTGGTCGGAGGTGGCTTCGGAGGGCTCTCCCTCGTCCGCAAGCTCAAGCGTGCCGACGTCGACATCACGCTCATCGACCGGCACACCTACAACACCTTCCAGCCCCTGCTCTACCAGGTCGCGACGGCCTCGCTGAACCCCGGCGACATCACCTGGTTCCTGCGCGCGGTGCGCGCCGGCCAGAAGAACGTCCGCTTCCTCAAGGGCATCGTCACGAGCATCGACCACCAGGCGAAGGTGCTGAGCCTGCACGGCGAGGTGTCCGTCTCCTACGACTACCTGGTGCTCGCCAACGGCGTGACGACGAACTTCTTCGGCACCCCGGGCGCGGAGGAGTACTCGCTGCCCCTCTACAAGCGTTCGCAGGCGCTGCAGGTGCGCGACCGGCTGTTCGCGAACCTCGAGGAGTTCGCGATCAACGGCCAGGACGAGGACCTGCGCATCATCGTCGTCGGCGGTGGCGCGACGGGTGTCGAGACGGCCGGCGCGTTCGCCGAGTTCCGCAACAACGACATGCCGACGACCTACCCCGAGCTCGACCGCGCCCGCATCCACGTGACGCTGCTGGAGATGGCGCCGCACGTTCTCGGCCCGTTCGACGAGAAGCTGCGCGACTACGCCAAGCGGTCGCTGCTCAAGCGCGACGTCGACCTGCGGCTGAACACGGCCGTCAAGGAGGTCCGCGAGGACGGCGTGCTCGTCGAGGCCGAGGGCCGCACCGAGTTCCTCAAGGCGGGCATCGTCGTGTGGGCCACCGGCGTCACCGCCCACCCGACCGTCCTCGACTGGGACGTGCCCCAGGGGCGCGGCGGACGCATCGAGGTCGACGACCACCTGCGGGTGAAGGACCGCCCCGACGTGTTCGCGATCGGCGACATCGCCATCGGCCCCGACCCGCTCCCGCAGCTCGCCCAGCCCGCCATCCAGGGCGGCAAGCACGTGGCCAAGTTCATCAAGGCCACCACGAAGGGCAAGGCCGACCGGGTCAAGCCGTTCAAGTACTCCGACAAGGGCACGATGGCCACGATCGGCAAGTCGTCGGCGGTCGCGGAGATCACCCACGCGCCGAAGCTGACCGGCTTCCTCGCCTGGATCATCTGGGTGGCGCTGCACATCGCGACGCTGCTCGGCAACCGCAACCGGTTCGCGACGCTCATCAACCTGTCGAGCAAGTACCTGTTCTCCGGCAGCCACAACGCGATCGTGGGCGAGACGCCGTACGTCGTGTCCAAGCACAAGCTCGAGATCACGCCGCTGGAGAAGCAGAAGGCCGAGCGCCGTGTCCTCGAGCGCAAGGCCGCCGCGCACGAGCAGGAGCGCGAGCACCAGTCCTGACCAGGACGGGTCGGCTCACAGCGCGCCCAGCACCTCGCGGGCCTCGACGAGCGACGGTCCGTACCAGGTGAGCAGCCGGCCCGACACGAGCCGTGTCGGTACCGACGTGAACGCCTCCGGCCCGTCGTCGGGGCCGAAGACGTAGGGCTCGTCGGGCAGGAGCACGAGGTCGACGTCGGACGTGTCGAGGTCCGCGACGTCGACGTGGGGGTAGCGCTCGTGCGCGTCGCCCTCCGGGCCCGTGGTGACCTCCCACCCGAGTCGGCGCAGCAGGTCGGCGGTGAAGGTGCGGGGTCCGACGACCATCCACGGGTCACGCCAGATCGGCACGGCCACCCGTCCGCGGGGAGCTGGGGCGGGCGCCGACCAGAGCTGCCGGGCATCCGCGAGCCAGGTGGGCTCGCCCCAGCCGAGCGCGTCGGTGAAGAGCCGTCCGAGGGAGGCGAAGGCGTCGTCGACGGTCTCGATCCGCGTCACCCACACGGGGACGCCCGCGTCGCGCAGGCGCTGCACGTCGAGCTCGCGGTTCTCCTCCTGGTTCGCGACCACGAGGTCGGGCCGGGCCGCCTCGACGGCCGCGCGGTCGGGGTTCTTGGTGCCGCGCACGCGGACGACGTCGAGGTCGGGCGGGTGCGTGCACCAGTCGGTCGCCCCGACGACAGCGGCAGGCCGTGCGGCGGCCAGTCCCTCGGTGATCGAGGGGACCAGGCTGACCACACGTCGCGCCTCGGTCGGCACGGCGACGTCGTGGCCGAGGTCGTCGAGGGTCACGCCCCGTCCGACCGCGCCTCCCGGCGGGCCTGCGCCCGCTGGCGCGCCTCCGCCATCGCACTGCGTCGCTCCGCGCCGTCACGCCCCGACGCGGCCGCGATCCCGAGGCCGGCCACGACCAGCACGACCACGACGGCCACCATGATGAAACCCCACGCCAGCACCGGCACTCCTCTCGTCTGCCTCCTTCGTACCCGACGAGCGCGGCCGGCGCCTCCCGAGCGGGTCAGCGTCGGACGCCCAGCCCTCCGCTGAGCGGCAGCTCCCACGCGGGTCTGTCTCCCGCGATCGCCGCGTCGAGCACGGCGGCGACGTCGTCGGGGAACGGCACCGGGCGGCGCGTGCCGAAGTCGACGTGCACGGTGACCGCCTCCATCACGCACGACAGCTCGCGCCGCGTGTGGTTGGTGATCAGGGCGGCCACGTGCAGCACCTTGTCGGCGCGGTCGACGACCACGACGCTCACCCCGAGGCGGTCGCCCTCGACCGACTCGCCGAGGTAGCGCAGGTGCTGCTCGGCGGTGAACGTCGTCAGCCCCCGCTCGGTGATGTAGGTGTCGGCCATGGCCAGGTCGCGCTGGTGGCGTGCCCAGATCGCCGAGCCGCCGAACGTGAAGTAGTGCGCGATGTTCATGTGCCGGTTCTCGTCGAGGTGCTTCGGGCCGACCACGTGCTCGTGGACGGTGGGCAGGCTCGCGACCTGCTCGTACGCGGGGATCGTCGTCACGCCCCGACGCTACCGCCGCGGCTCGGTGGGGTCGGCACGGTGCTCGCCCTCACCCTCGACCGGGCCGCCCGCAGGCCGCCCGGAGTCGGCGACGTCGGGGTCGAGC
>NZ_LUNH01000066.1:0-6725 GCF_001628525.1 Aeromicrobium sp. REDSEA-S38_B2
TCCTTGGGTCCCACGCGGGCCACAGCCCGAGACCCCAGACCAGCGCCGTCGCCAGCCGCCCGGTCGAGGCCCTTTCGGAGACCACCCCCAGCACCAGCCGAAGCAGCGCACCAGCAAACCCAGACCCCCCCGCGGCAGCGCAGCCGCAGGTCGACGAGAAGCCTCGCTCACGTTGCGCCAACCGCCCTCGCGCGTAGCGTCGAACGCATGGAGATCAGCGACGCCCGCGTGCTCGTCGTCGGGGCCACCGGCGCACTCGGTGGGGGCATCGCGCGGGCGCTGCACGGGGCCGGGGCGCGGCTGACGGTCACCGGACGCGACGCCGACCGGCTCGCGGCCGTCGCGTCAGAGGTGAAGGCGCCGGCGTACGAGCTCGACGTCGTCGACGTGGAGCGTGCCGCCGCCACGATCGGGGAGGCCGTCGAGGCGCTCGGCGGGCTCGACCTGCTCGTCGTCGCGACCGGGGTTCCTGCGTTCGGGCCGGCCGTCGACACCGACCCTGCCGTCGCCGAGGAGCTGTTCGCCGTCAACACGCTCGGCGCGACCGGCGTCGTCCGCGCGGCCCTCCCCCACCTGGACGGCGGGGTGGCCGTCGTCCTCTCGGCGATCCTCGCCGACGCGCCCACCGCCGGCATGGCCGACTACTCCGCCGCGAAGGCCGCCCTCACGGCGTGGCTGACCGTCGTGCGTCGTGAGCGTCGCCGCAGCACCCGCATCGTCGACGTGCGTCCCCCGCACCTCGACACCGACCTCGCCGCACACGCACTCGCCGGCGAGCCACCCAAGCTCCCAGAACCCCTCCCTGCCGCCGAGGTCGTCGACGCCGTGCTGGCCGCCGTCCGCGACGAGAAGGCCACCGAGGTCGTCTGGGACCGACGAGAAGGGCTGGTGGTCCGATGAGCGAGGATCTGACGACGTCCGACGTCCTGCGCGACGCGTTCGGGCGGGTCCGCGAGCTGGTCGAGCAGCAGTGCGCCGACCTCGACGAGCGCACCGCGAGCTACCGCGTCGACCCCGACGCGAACACGCCGATCTGGCTCCTGTGGCACCTGGCGCGCGTGCAGGACGACCACGTGGCCGGACTGGCCGGCACCGCCCAGGCGTGGGACCGCTGGCGCGACGACTTCGACCTCCCCTTCGAGCCCGGCGACATCGGCTACGGCCACGACAGCGACCAGGTGGCGGCCGTCCGCAACGACCCCGCGCTGGTGGCGCGCTACCACGCCGACGTGCACACGCTGACCCTCGCGTACCTCGACCGCGTCGACGGTGCCGAGCTGGCCCGCGTGGTCGACGAGGACTGGGACCCGCCGGTCACCGCCGGGGTGCGCCTGGTCAGCGTCGTGGGCGACATCCTGCAGCACCTCGGTCAGGCAGCCTTCGTCGCGGGCGTCGCCGAGCGTCAGGCCGCGGACTAGCCAGACGCCCCGACCGGACCTCGCCCGCCGAGACCGTCCCCGACGCGACTCAGGACCCGGGAGCGAGGCGCTGGAACAGGACGTGGTCCTGCCACCGTCCCTGGATGCGCAGGTACTGCGGAGCGATGCCGAAGCGCTCGAAGCCGCACCGCTCGAGCACGGCCTGCGACCGGTGGTTGTGCACGAGCGTGCCAGCCTGCAGACGGTGCAGGCCGAGCACCTCGAACGCGTGCGCGGCCGCCTCCTCGACGGCGCGGGTCATGAGCCCGCGACCCTGCACGTCGCCGGCGAGCCAGTAGCCCAGGTGGGCGTTCTCGAACGCACCGCGCACGACGTCGTTGAGGTTGAGCTCGCCGACGACCTCGCCGTCCTCCTCGACCACCACGAAGTAGGCGCCCCGCCCCTCGGCCATCGCGATCAGCCGCGCCTCGACCACCTCGAGCTGCCCCTCGACCGTGTAGAAGCGGTCGGGACGCGACGGGCTCCACGGGTCGAGGTGCGCCCGGTGGTCGGTCCAGAGCCGGCTCAGCACCTCCGCGTCGGCGGGGTCGAGCACGCGCAGGACGCTCACGCGTCGGCTCGCTCGAACACGCAGAACTCGTTGCCGTCGGGGTCGGCCATGACCGTCCAGACGATCTCGTCGTCGGGTCGACGCAGCACCGTGGCGCCGAGCTCGACGAGGTGGTCGACCTGGACCCCCTGCTCGAGCGTGACGTCCCAGTGGATGCGGTTCTTGACCGTCTTGGGCTCGGGAACCGAGCAGAACACGACACCCTCGCACGGCAGCCCTGGCACGTCCTCGACCCAGCTGAACCCGCCGTCGGCGTCGGTGCCGCCCCGCCCTCCCCACAAGCCCTGCCACCAGGCGGCCGCCGCGCCGTGGTCGACGACGTCGACGCAGACCTCGTAGAGCCGGTACGCGGGCACGACGTCGCGCACGAACGTGCAGAGCTCGTCGCCCTCGGGGCCGGCCACGACGGTCCAGCGGAACGCGCCCTCGGCGCTGAGCCGCGACGTCCCCGGCGGCACCTCCTCGGCGGCGTGGACGTCGAGGTGCACGCGGTCCTTCACGGTCTTCGGCTCCGGGACGCGGTTGACCCAGACGGTGTGCCCGGGCGTCGGCCCCACCAGGTGCGCGTCGTCACCGTCGAGGACCACGTCGAGCCCGAGCAGCGCGGCCCACGAGGGGGCCGCCGAGGCCGGGTCGCCCGCGTCGATGCAGAGGTCCTTCCAGGTGACGAGAGGCATGCGTCTCACGCTAGACCCGCTCGCCGACAGCGGCCAGCCACGGCTCGATAGATTGGCTCCCATGAGCGAGAACAGCGCGCACGGGTACGGTCTGGCCACCCTCACCGAGGACGGCGACGTCCTCGACGTCTGGTTCCCCGAGCCCCGCCTCGGCGTCCCGGCCCACGACCCGGAGCCCGAGGAGCTCACGGCGCTGACGGGGGACGACCCGGTCCGCCAGGTCCGCAAGGCGGTCGTGCACGTCGTCGTCGACGACCTCGCCGCCGCTCCTGCCGACACCTACGACGTGTGGCTGCGCCTGCACCTGCTGTCGCACCGGCTCGTCAAGCCGCACGGCCTCAACCTCGACGGCCAGTTCGGCCTGCTGACGAACGTCGTGTGGACGACGATCGGCCCGTGCGCCGTCGCCGGCTTCGAGCACACCCGCGCCCGTGCGCGCGCCGCCGGACTGACGGTGAACGTCACGAGCATCGACAAGTTCCCGCGCATGACCGACTACGTGATCCCCTCCGGCGTGCGCATCGGCGACGCCGACCGGGTGCGGCTGGGCGCGCACCTCGCGGAGGGCACCACGGTCATGCACGAAGGCTTCGTGAACTTCAACGCCGGCACCCTCGGCCACGCGATGGTCGAGGGTCGGATCTCGGCGGGCGTCGTGGTCGGTGAGGGCACCGACATCGGCGGCGGCGCCAGCATCATGGGCACGCTCTCCGGCGGCGGCACGCAGGTCATCTCCATCGGCAGCGGGAGCCTGCTCGGCGCGAACTCGGGCATCGGCATCTCCCTCGGCGACGACTGCGTCGTGGCGGCGGGCTGCTACGTCACGGCCGGCACGAAGGTGCGCACCCCGGACGGCACGGTCGTCAAGGCGGCCGAGCTGAGCGGCCAGGACAACCTGCTGTTCCTCACCAACAGCGAGACGGGCCAGGTCGAGGCGCGACCGCGGGGCGAGCGCCGCGGCATCGAGCTGAACTCCGACCTGCACGCCAACTGAACGAGGTGCCCTCGCGTCGTCGCCCGACGGTGGGTCCGTCTGCCTAGGGTGGCGCCGTGAAGCTGCGCTGGGTCCTCCTCGTCACCGTGCTGGTGGCCGGTGGGCTGGTGGTGACGGTCTTCACCGACCGCCAGCCGCGTCGCAGCGAGTACTGCGTGGCCCGCGTGGGCGACACGGTGGCGCAGGTCGACGTCGAGCAGGCGCGCTGGTCGTCGCTGATGGCGGCGCTCGCCCAGAACCGGGGTCTGCCGCCGCGCGCGACGACGATCGCGATCGCGACCGCATTCCAGGAGTCCAAGATCCGCAACATCGACTACGGCGACCGCGACTCGGTGGGGCTGTTCCAGCAACGTCCGTCGCAGGGCTGGGGCACGGTCGATGAGATCATGGACCCGGCGTACGCGATCGGGAGGTTCTACGACGGGCTCGAGAAGGTCGACGGGTACACCCGCAAGCAGATCACCGTGGCCGCGCAGGAGGTGCAGCGCTCCGCGTTCCCCGGCGCCTACGCGCAGCACGAGGACTACGCCCGGGCGCTGTCGTCGGCGCTGCGCGGCTACAGCCCGGCGGCGTTCACGTGCCAGCTGAACCCGGTGGGCGGAGGCAACGTGCGCAGCGTCGCCGCCGACGTCGACGCGGCGTTCGGCGAGATCGAGCACACGAGCGACGAGGCGCAGGACGAGCTGACGTTCCGGTTCGCGGGTGCTCGGGCCGACGTGCGGGCGCGGGGCTGGGCGCTCGCGCACTACCTGGTGGCCAACGCCGAGCACCTGAAGGTCGCCGCCGTCTCCTTCGACGGCCGCCGCTGGAGCGCCGAGGACTCCCCCGACGGCTGGGTGCGCGACACCGGCGCCCGCCCCGACCGGGTCGTCGCCTCCCTGCGCTGACCCGTCGGCGGTAGGTGACGCGCGTCAGACGGGGTCGGTACCGCGCGCGACCTGCCTGCACACGTCGTTCCGCGCGTCACCTACCGCCCTGGCGGGGGTGCCGGGCCGTGGGCGGCAGAGGGAACAGTGACACCCGCCCTACTCACGAGTCACGAAGCCCGGCCATACTGACGGGCAGTCCCGCCGTCTGCAGGAAGAGAAGCCACGTGCGCAACCCCCGTGCATTCCTCCGTCCCCTCGCGGTCGGAGCTCCCGCTCCGCTGTCCGAGGTGCCGTTCCGTCCGTCCCGGATGATCCACTTCTTCGACCCGAGCAACGAGAAGATGGCGGCCAAGGTGCCGGACATCGCGAAGAAGGTCGACATCATCCTCGGCAACCTCGAGGACGCAATCAAGACCGAGAAGAAGGAGGCCGCGCGTCAGGGTCTCGTCGACATCGCGAAGGCGACCGACTTCGGCGACACGCAGCTGTGGGTGCGCGTGAACAGCCTCGACTCGCCGTGGGTCCTCGACGACCTGACGACGTTGGTGACGGAGATCGGCGACAAGCTCGACGTCATCATGGTGCCGAAGGTGGAGGGTGCGCAGGACATCCACTACGTCGACCGGCTGCTGGCGCAGCTGGAGGCGAAGGGGAACGTGCAGAAGCCGCTGCTGGTGCACGCGATCCTCGAGACCGCGCTGGGCATGACGAACGTCGAGGAGATCGCGGCGGCGAGCCCGCGCATGCAGGGCATCAGCCTCGGCCCGGCCGACCTCGCGGCGAGCCGTCGGATGAAGACGACGCGCGTCGGCGGTGGTCACCCGGGCTACCTGGTGCGTCAGGACCCGACGGGCGAGGACCTGACGGAGGGTCGCACGACCTACCAGCAGGACCTGTGGCACTACACGATCGCGCGCATGGTCGACGCCTGCGCCGCGAACGACATCCTCCCGTTCTACGGTCCGTTCGGCGACATCAAGGACGTCGTGGCGTGCGAGGACCAGTTCCGCAACGCGTTCCTGCTGGGCTGCGTGGGCGCGTGGAGCCTGCACCCGGTGCAGATCGACATCGCGAAGAAGGTCTTCTCCCCGAGCGCGGAGGACGTGGCGCACGCGAAGGAGGTCGTCGAGGCGATGGGCGACGGCTCCGGTGCGGTGATGATCAACGGCAAGATGGAGGACGACGCGTCCTGCAAGCAGTGCCTCGTGATGCTCGACCTGGCCCGTGAGCTGGCCGAGCGCGACCCCGAGCTGAAGGAGCTGTACGCCCTGTGAGCACCACTCCCGCCCCCATCCGTCCCCGCCGCTCGGTGCTGTACATGCCGGGCGCGAACGAGCGCGCGCTCGAGAAGGCGAAGTCGATCGACGCCGACGCGCTGATCCTCGACCTCGAGGACTCCGTGGCCCCCGACGCGAAGGAGCAGGGCCGCGAGAACGTCGTCGCGGCCGTGCGGTCGGGCGAGTACGGCCACCGCGAGCTCGCGATCCGCGTGAACTCGATCGGCACCGAGTGGCACGACGCGGACGTCAAGGCGGCGAGCCAGGCCGGTCCCGACGCGATCCTCGTGCCGAAGGTCGAGTCGGCGGAGCAGGTGCTGGCGCTCGTCGCGGCCCTGGAGAAGCACGGCGCGCCGGAGCACACCCAGCTCTGGGCGATGATCGAGACGCCGCGCGCGCTGCTGCACGCGGAGGAGATCGCTGCCGCGCACGAGCGCCTGACGGTCGTCGTCATGGGCACCAACGACATCGTGAACGAGACGTACGGCCTGCACGTGCCCGGCCGCAACGCCACCGTGCTGACGTCGCTCGCCTGGACCCTGCTGGCCGTCCGCGCCGCCGGCAAGGTCGTCATCGACGGTGTCTACAACGCGGTGAAGGACCCGGAGGGCTTCGAGGCCGAGGCGCGTCAGGGTCGCGAGATGGGCTTCGACGGCAAGACGCTCATCCACCCCTCGCAGGTGGAGCCCGCGAACGTCGCGTTCGCGCCGTCGGCCGATGACGTCGAGCGCGCGCAGGGCCTCATCGACACGTTCGAGGAGGCGAAGGCCGCCGGGCAGGGCGTCGTGACCTTCAACGGCAAGATGGTGGAGGAGCTGCACGTGCGCGACGCGCGGCGCATCCTCGCCTTCCACGAGGCGCTGCAGGGTCGCTGACCACCCGCCGAGGGGCCCCGTCCGCGCGGACGGGGCCCTTCGTG
>NZ_LUNH01000067.1:0-10192 GCF_001628525.1 Aeromicrobium sp. REDSEA-S38_B2
GCCTCAACATCGGCAACAGCCTGGGTGCCTTCCTCGGCGGCACCGTCATCGCCGCCGGGTGGGGCCTGCGGGCGCCGCTCCTGGTCGGCGTCGGCCTCGCGCTGGCGGGCCTCGTGGTCCTGGCGCTGGCCCGGCGAGCGGAGTGGAGCGCGCGTCAGGGAGAATGACGCGCATGTCAGCGACGACCGAGCCCGAGGTGGCCGTGCCCAGCGCACCCACCGGCGGAGCCCGTCCCCGTGTCCTGTCCGGCATCCAGCCGACCGCCGACTCGTTCCACTTCGGGAACTACCTCGGCGCTCTGCGCCAGTGGGTGGACCTGCAGCGGGACCACCAGCCCTTCTTCTTCATCGCCGACCAGCACGCGATCACCGTCGAGCACGACCCGAAGGTGCTGCGCGAGCGGACGCTGCGGGCCGCGGCGCAGCTGCTGGCGATGGGGATCGACCCGACGCGCAGCGCGATCTTCGTGCAGAGCCAGGTGCCCGAGCACGCCCAGCTGTCGTGGGTGCTGCAGTGCCTGACCGGCTTCGGCGAGGCCCGGCGGATGACGCAGTTCAAGGACAAGTCGGCCAAGCAGGGGGAGGGGGCCGCGAGCGTCGGCCTGTTCACCTACCCGATCCTGCAGGCCGCCGACATCCTGCTCTACCGCCCGCACTACGTGCCGGTCGGTGAGGACCAGCGTCAGCACCTCGAGCTGACCCGCGACCTCGCGCAGCGGTTCAACCACCGCTACAAGAAGACCTTCCGGCTGCCCGAGCCCTACATCCTCAAGGCCACCGCGAAGATCGCCGACCTGCAGGACCCCACCTCGAAGATGTCGAAGTCGGCCTCCTCCCCGGCCGGCATCGTGGAGATGCTCGACGAGCCCTCGCGCAGCGCGAAGAAGATCCGCTCGGCGGTCACTGACTCGGCTACGGCGACCTGAAGAAGGACCTCGCCGAGGTCGTGGTCAACTTCGTGACGCCGTTCCGGGAGCGGACCCTGGAGCTGCTCGACGACCAGACACATCTCTCCCAGGTGCTGCACCAGGGTGCCGAGCAGGCGCGCGCGGTCGCGGAGGCGACCCTGCGCGACGTGTACCAGAGGGTGGGATTCGTCGCCCGGAGCTCCGGCTAGGGTCGGGGGCGTGCCCACGATCGGAGTCGCCGTCGCGATCCCGGACCCCTGGGGCGAGCAGCTCCAGGCCTACCGGGAGTCGCTCGGGGACCCCTCGGCCTCGCTCATCCCCACGCACATCACGCTGGTCCCGCCGACCGTGCTGGACCAGGACGGGCTGGCCGCGGTCGAGTCGCACCTGGCCGGCGTGGCGGCTTCGTGACGCTCGCGGAGGGGGCCGAGCACTGCGCGCAGCTGGCCGACGCCGTACGCCGGGGGCCGCTGGACGTGGACCTCGACTTCCCCTACCACCCGCACGTGACGGTGGCCCACGACGTGCAGGACGACTCGCTGGACCGGGCGCAGCACGAGCTCGAGGGGTTCGAGTGCGCCTTCGACGTGGAGGAGTTCCACCTCTACGTGCACGACGCGGTCGCCGGCTGGCGGCCCTACCGCGACTACGCCCTAGAGGGGGCGCCGGAGGGGGAGCGCTGACATGGCCTCGATCAAGGAGCGGATCGCTGGTCTGCGCGAGCGGTACGGCTGGATCGACCACGTGGTGCGGATGCAGGAGCACTTCGGGTCGGTGAAGGCCGGGCAGCAGGCGGGGGCGATCACGTACTTCGCGTTCCTGTCGTTCTTCCCGATCCTGGCGCTGGCCTTCTTCACCGTCGGGGTCGTCTCCACCGTCGTCGACGGCGCCAACGACGCGCTGCGCGCCGCCATCGAGTCGCTGTTCCCGGGGATGATCGGGTCCGGCGAGGGGCAGCTGCAGCTCTCGGACTTCCGCACCTTCACCGGGCTGGCCGGTGTCGTCGGTCTGGCCCAGGATGGGGGCATGACGACGTGCGACGTGGTGGTGATCGGACTCGGACCCGGCGGAGAGGCACTGGCGTCCCGGCTGGCGGGGGAGGGCCTCGACGTGGTCGCCGTGGAGTCCGGCCTGGTGGGCGGCGAGTGCCCCTACTGGGGCTGCATCCCCTCCAAGATGTTCATCCGCGCCGCGGGTGCGGTCGCGGAGACGCGGCGTGCGGCCGAGCTGGCCGGCGCGGCCACCGTCGAGCCCGACTTCTCCGTCGTCGCGCGGCGCATCCGTGAGGAGGCCACCGACGACTGGGACGACACCGTCGCCGCGGAACGCCTCGAGAGGTCGGGCGCGCGCCTGCTGCGCGGGCACGGCCGGCTGGCGGGGCCGCGGGTCGTCGAGGTCGACCTGTCCGGCGGCGGCACCACGCGCGTCGAGGCACGACGCGGCGTCGTGCTCAACCCGGGCACCCGTGCCTCGGTGCCGCCGATCGACGGCCTGGCCGACACGCCCTTCTGGACGAACCACGAGGCGCTCGAGGCGTCGGTGCTGCCGGCGACGCTCGCGGTCGTCGGGGGCGGTCCGATCGGGCTCGAGCTGGCCCAGGCGTTCGCTCGGTTCGGCAGCGAGGTCACGGTGGTCGAGGTGGGTCCGCGCATCCTCGGCCCCGAGGAGCCGGAGGCGGCCGACGTCCTGCGCGGCGCGTTCGAGCGCGACGGCATCGACGTCCGCGAGGGCGAGCGCATCGTCTCCGTGTCGCACGACGGACAACAGTTCACGCTCGAGCTCGCGTCGGGCACGCTGCACGTGGAGCAGCTCCTCGTAGCCGCCGGACGCACGCCGCAGATCTCCGACATCGGCCTCGACACCGTCGGTCTCGACCCGACGGCCCGCTCGATCGACGTCGACGACGCGATGCAGGCGGCCGACGGCCTGTGGGTCGTGGGCGACGTGGCCGGCCGCGGCGCATTCACCCACGTCTCGATGTACCAGTCCGACCGCGCGGCGCGAGCCGTCCTCGGCGAGACGCTCCCTGACTACGACGGCTCGTTCCCGCGCGTCACGTTCACCGACCCCGAGGTCGGCGGGGTCGGCCTCACCGAGAAGCAGGCCCGCGAGCAGGGGATCGACGTCCGGGTCGCGAGCACCGACCTGGCGCAGAGCTCGCGCGGCTTCACGCACGGCCCGGGCGCCGAGGGCGTCGTGAAGCTGGTGCTCGACGCCGCGCGCGGCGTGCTCGTGGGCGCGACGGTCGTCGGCCCGACCGGCGGCGAGACCGTCTCGGGGCTCGCCGTGGCGGTGCGCGCCGAGGTGCCGGTGTCCACGCTGCGCAACTCCGTGTACGCCTACCCGACGTTCTGGCGCGCCGTCGAGAGCGCGCTCGGCGAGCTCGACTGATCCTCAGGCCTTGCCGAGCAGCTCCAGCACCTGCTTCTCCAGGGTGCGGCTGACCGGCTCCCCGGGGGCGACCGCGCGGTGGCCGCCTGCCACCACGACCCCGTCGCCGAAGAGGTCGACGACGCGCGGGTCCACGTACGACGAGCGGGCGACCGCGGGGGTGTTGCCGAGGTGCTCGGCGACCTCGCGCATCGCCGCGGCGACCGACTTCTTGCGGGCCGTCTTGGTCGACGCGTCCGAGGACGACAGCGCGGCCGCGGCGATCACGGTGCCTCGCCAGGTGCGGAAGTCCTTGGCCGAGTACTCCTCGCCCAGCACCTCCTTGACGTAGTCGTTGACCGCCGTCGCGCCCAACGTCGACCACCCGTCGCCGCCCCGGTACGCCAGGAGGACGTCGCCGCCGGTCCGTCGGCGACGCAGCGGCTCGAGGGCCGCGATGAGCCGCTCGTCGCGCAGCGAGACCTCGAGGTCCTGACCGCTCTTGGCGACGTACTCGAAGACGAGCGAGTCGCCGTCGCGGCGCACGTGCTGCTTCTCGATCGTCGTCAGCCCGTAGCTGCCGTTCTCGTCGGTGTAGCGGTCCGAGCCGACGCGGAAGATGCCGAGGTCGAGCAGGCAGAAGGCGAGCGCCGCGGTGCTCCGCAGGGTCGCGTCGTCGGCCACCTCCTCGCGCGCTGCGTCCCGCGCCTCGAGCAGGGCGGTGGCGAAGCCCTCCATGTGCTGGAACTTCTCGGCGTCGCGGCGCTCGCGCCAGGCCGGGTGGTACAGGTACTGGCGGCGGCCGGCCTCGTCGGTGCCGACGGCCTGGAGGTGGCCGTTCTCGGCCGGGCAGATCCACACCTTCGTCCAGGCGGGCGGGATGACGAGCTCCTTGCAGCGCGCGACGTCGATCTCCTCCAGCGGCGCGCCGTCCTGGTCGAGGTAGCGGAACCCTCGGCCGTGCTTGACCCGCGTCCAGCCGGCCATGGACGGTGACGTGCGACGCAGGCGGACCATGCTCCGACCGTAGGCGGGGCGTCGGATGGCCGCGAGCCGAGCGGTCGTGCGGTCGGGATCGTGGCGAGCAGGCAGACTACGAGGGTGCGAGCTCTTGTCGCGGTCGTCGCGTTGTCCCTGACCCTGGCCGCCTGCACGCGCGACGGCGACGCCGGCCGTGCCGAGCCGTCCGCGTCCGCGCCGCCGACGGCCACCGCGTCCGTCGGCGACGCGAAGGGGTGCGGCAGCGTCCCCGACGACGTCACCGGAGGCACCCGCGACGTGACCCGCACGATCGACGTCGACGGCTCGGAGCGGTCGTACGTCGTGCACGTCCCGCCCGGCTACGACGGACGACGGGCCCTGCCGGTGGTCTACCTCTTCCACGGGCTGGGCAGCAACGCGCCGCAGGTGCTCACCTACTCCGGCTTCCCGACCGTGGCCGACGAGCGCGACTTCATCGTCGTGGCACCGCAGGCGCTCGAGCCCCGCCGGGAGTGGGACGTCATGGCCACCGCCGACCAGCCCCGCTCGGACGCGGCCTTCTGGCTGCAGCTGAGCGAGCAGCTCGGCGACGAGTGGTGCGTCGACACCGACCGCCAGTTCGCCGCGGGCATGTCGAACGGGTCGGCAGTGGTCTTCGCGATGGCCTGCCGCGGCGTCTACCCGTTCCGCGCCTACGGCGGCGTCGCGGCGACCTTCTACGACCAGGCCGCGTGCGGCGACGCGCCGCCGACGTCGTTCATCTACTTCCACGGGACCGGCGACGAGGTGGTGCCCTACCAGGGTGGCGAGACCCCGATCTTCCCCGTCCGCGCGGTGCAGACGGTGCTCGGCGACTGGGCCGGCCACGACGGCTGCGCACGCGAGCCGCGTCGTCAGGACGTCGCGTCCGACGTGGTCCGCGAGACCTGGCGAGGGTGCTCCGAGGGCAGCCGGCTGCAGGCCTACGTGATCGACGACGGTGGTCACACCTGGCCCGGCGCCGGCTTCGAGGTCCCGGTGCTGGGCAAGACGACGTCGTCCATCGACGCCACGAGGCTCATGGCCGACTTCTTCGGCCTGAAGGCCCCCTGACCTCGACCGCCGCCGTCGCAGGCCTCGCGGTGGGAGGGTCGCGAGCACTACCGTGAGGAAAGGCTTCCCCCGCGTCGACCCCTGGAGGGCCTCGGGCCCGGGCGCGGGGGGAGCTCGACTCGTCGGTGCCGAGTGCGGTGCTCAGGCCGGCCGGCCGACACCGTAGGGGTCGAAGGAGCTGCGCCGCTCGTCGACCTGGAGCGGACGACCGATCGGCGGCGCCGCACGCTGCGGGCAGCGAGGGCGGTCGCACGTGCGGCAGCCGGGACCGATGGGCATGACGTCGGGCTCGATGAGGTCTAGCCCCGCGCTGTAGACGAGCCGTCCCGCCTGGCGCAGCTCGCAGCCCAGCCCGATGACAAAGGTCTTGGCCGCGCTGCCGTAGCCGCCGCGTCGCCGGGTGACGGTCCGGGCCATCCACAGGTATCGCTGCCCGTCGGGCATCTCCGCCACCTGGACGTCGACCTGTCCGGGTGAGGCGAAGGCGTCGTAGACGTTCCACAGCGGGCAGGTCCCGCCGCTGCGCGAGAAGTGGAAGCCGGTGGCCGACACCCGCTTGGAGATGTTCCCCGCCTTGTCGACACGCACGAAGATGAACGGCACGCCGCGCAGCTCGGACCGCTGGAGCGTGCTGAGCCGGTGCGCCGCGGTCTCGTAGCCGACGCCGAAGTGCTCGGCCAGCACCTCGACGTCGTAGCGCAGCCGCTCGGCGGCGCGAAAGAACGGGCGGTAGGGGAGGATCAGCGCCCCGGCGAAGTAGTGCGCCAGACCGATGCGCGCCAGGGCGCGGGTGGTGTCGTCGGGCCACGTCTCGGCGTCGATCACGGTGTCGAGGACGTCGCCCGCCTCGAGGTAGGCCAGCTGCGTGGCCATGCGGAAAGCCTGCTGCCCCGGGCGGAGGTCCGGCGCGAGGCGCAGCGTCCGGGTCGCGTCGTCGTACTCGAGCGTGCTGCGCGCGTCCGGCTCGGTGGTCGCGACGGTGACGCCGTGCGCCGACTGCAGGTGACGTCGCAGGTGGTGACGCACCTCCAGACGTCGCGTCCCGATGGACCGTGCGAGGTCCTCCGCGGCGCGGTCGACGGGGTCGATGTAGTTCTGGTGGCGGTAGAAGAAGTCGCGGACGTGCTCGTGCGGCATCAGGGCCTGCGCCGCGGTGCGACGGTCCGTGACGGCCTCCAGGTGCGCGACGGCGTCGCGGTAGCGCCGGTGCAGCTGCACGATCGCCTCGGCCACCTCGGGCATGGACCCGGCGACCTGCTGCAGGTCCGACAGCGGCAGGCCGGTCGCGCCGCTGGCCTCGGGGAGCGCCTCCCGCAGCTCCGCGAGCTGGCGCGCGGTGTCGCGCGGGCTGAAGAACGCCGGGTCGACACCGAACACCTCGGTGAGCCGAACCAGCACGGTCACCGTCAGCGGGCGGGTGTCGTGCTCGATCTGGTTCAGGTAGCTGGCCGAGATCGCCAGGATCCGGGCGAGCTCGACCTGGCTGAGCCCGCGCTCCTCGCGCAGCCGACGCAGCCGCGCACCTGCGTAGAGCTTGTCCATGCGCTCACCGTAGGCGATCTGTGAAAGGTCGAGCCTTCGCAATCTTGGCAAAAGGGACGCTCTTGGTTGTCAGAACCTGGCGGGCTGCGTGCCTTCACCTCGACCGCCGCGGCCGCTGCACTGGATCCCGAGACGCCCCGGATCACCCGGACCGGGAGCAGTGCACCAGGAGCGACGATGACGAACCAGAACCCCGCCCCGACCGCCGAGCAGCTCGACGCCGCCTGGGCGTCTGACCCGCGGTGGGCGACCGTGAAGCGTGACTACACCGGTGCCGACGTCGTGCGCCTGCGCGGCACCGTGCAAGAGGCGCACACGCTCGCCGACCTCGGCGCGCGCAAGCTGTGGGACTACGTGTCCGGCCAGGTCGAGGGCGTCGACTACGTGAACGCGCTCGGCGCCCTCACCGGCAACCAGGCGGTCCAGCAGGTCCGCGCCGGTCTGCGTGCCATCTACCTGTCGGGCTGGCAGGTCGCCGCCGACGCGAACCTCGCCGGACAGACCTACCCCGACCAGAGCCTGTACCCGGCCAACTCGGTGCCCGCCGTCGTGCGCCGCATCAACAACGCCCTGCAGCGCGCCGACCAGCTCGAGCACGCCGAGGGGCAGGTGACCCGCGACTGGTTCGCCCCGATCGTCGCCGACGCGGAGGCCGGGTTCGGCGGTCCGCTCAACGCCTACGAGCTGATGCGGGCGATGATCGCCGCCGGCGCCGCGGGCGTGCACTGGGAGGACCAGCTCGCGAGCGAGAAGAAGTGCGGGCACCTGGGCGGGAAGGTCCTGGTCCCGACCCAGCAGCACGTCCGCACCCTCAACGCGGCGCGCCTCGCGGCCGACGTCGCCGGCGTGCCGACCGTCGTCATCGCCCGCACGGACGCCCAGGCCGCGACGCTCCTCACCAGCGACGTCGACGAGCGCGACCGTCGCTTCCTGACCGGTGGGCGCACCTCGGAGGGCTTCTTCGAGGTGTCGAACGGCATCGACCCGTGCATCGACCGTGGCATCGCCTACGCCGAGTACGCGGACCTGCTGTGGATGGAGACGTCCGAGCCGGACCTCGAGCTGGCGCGCCAGTACGCGGAGGCGATCAAGAAGGAGCACCCCGACCAGCTGCTCGCCTACAACTGCTCGCCGTCGTTCAACTGGAGGAAGCACCTCGACGACGCGACCATCGCCAAGTTCCAGCGCGAGCTCGGCGCGATGGGCTACACCTTCCAGTTCATCACCCTGGCCGGCTTCCACGCGCTCAACCACTCGATGTTCGACCTCGCCCACGGCTACGCGCGCACCGGCATGAGCGCCTACGTCGAGCTGCAGGAGCGCGAGTTCGGCGACGAGGTGCGCGGCTATACGGCCACGAAGCACCAGCGCGAGGCGGGCACGGGCTACTTCGACGCCCTCAGCACGACCATCAACCCGGCGTCGTCCACCACGGCGCTGACCGGGTCGACCGAGGAGGCGCAGTTCTGATGTGTGCACCCACGCGCAACGACATGCAGCTGCTCGGCCCGGTCGGGCCGCGCGACCACGAGGTGTTCAGCGACGGCGGGCTCGGCATCCTGCGCATGCTGCACGACCGGTTCGACGGACGTCGACGCGAGCTGCTGCGACTGCGTCGCGACCGGGACCTCGCGGCCGGTCCGGGCGGGCGCCCCGACTTCCTGCCTGAGACCGCCGGCGTCCGCGAGGACCCGTCCTGGCGGGTGGCGGGCGCCGGTCCCGGCCTGGAGGACCGGCGGGTCGAGATCACCGGGCCGGTCGACCGCAAGATGACGATCAACGCGCTGAACTCCGGCGCGCAGGGCTGGCTGGCGGACTTCGAGGACGCGACGAGCCCGTCGTGGCGCAACGTCGTCGACGGCCAGCTGAACCTGCACGACGCGGTCAGCCGGGTCATCGAGCACGAGGAGAACAGCAAGCGGTACGTGCTGGAAGACGGTCCGCTGGCGACGATCATCGTGCGCCCGCGGGGCCTGCACCTCGACGAGGAGCACCTGCGCATCAAGGGTGCACCCATCGCCGGCGCGCTCTTCGACTTCGGTCTCTACGTCCACCACAACGCCAGGCGGCTCATCGAGCAGGGCACGGGGCCGTACTTCTACCTGCCGAAGCTCGAGAGCCACCTCGAGGCGCGCTGGTGGGACGACGTGTTCACGCGCACCGAGCAGTGGCTGCGCATCCCGCACGGCACGATCCGCGCGACGGTGCTGATCGAGACGCTGCCCGCGGCCTTCGAGATGGAGGAGATCCTCTACGAGCTGCGCGACCACGCCGCCGGGCTCAACGCCGGCCGCTGGGACTACATCTTCAGCACGATCAAGAACCTCGGGGCCGACCCCGCCTATGTGCTGCCGGACCGCGCCGACGTGACGATGACCGTGCCGTTCATGCGTGCCTACACCGAGCTGCTCGTGAAGACGTGCCACCGCCGTGGCGCGCACGCCATCGGCGGCATGGCGGCCGTCATCCCGAGCAGGGACGAGGACCGCAACCGCGACGCCCTGGCCAAGGTCCGGGCCGACAAGGAGAGGGAGGCGGCCGCCGGCTACGACGGGTCGTGGGTGGCGCACCCCGGCCTGGTCGCGACGTGCCGCGACGCCTTCACGGAGGTGCTCGGCGACCGGCCGAACCAGGTCGACCGGCAGCGTGACGACGTCGAGGTGTCGGCTGCGGACCTGCTCGACGTGGCTGCCACGCCGGGCGAGGTCACGGCCCAGGGTCTGCGGGCGAACGTCTCGGTCCTCGTCCGCTACGTCGACGCGTGGCTCGACGGCCGCGGTGCGGTCGGGCTCGACGGGCTGATGGAGGACGCCGCGACGGCCGAGATCTCGCGCTGCCAGCTCTGGCAGTGGTGCCGGCACGCGACCCCGATCGACGGGGGCGGTGTCGTGACGCGCTTCCGCGTCGCGGCGCTGCTGGAGCAGGAGCTCGACGCGCTGGAGCAGGCGGGACGGCCGCCGGAGCGCATCGAGGCGCTGCGCCACGTCGTGCGGCGGGGTGCGCTCGGGGACGACCTCCCCGCGTTCCTCACCGACGACGCCTACCGACGTTTCCTCGTGACCCGCGAGGAGGCGGCGGCGTGAGCGACCCGCTCGCGACCGGCGTCCTCGGCGGCGACCTGACGGGTTCGGTCGCCGCCGAGGGGTGCGCCCGCGCCCGCCACGACGTGCTCCTCGTCGCGGCCGGCGCGAGCGCGCGGGACGGAGGCCGCGACCGGGTCGCGGCCTCCGTGACCCGTGCGGTGGAAGAGGAGGCCGACGGCGGGACCGACGTGGGCCTTCCTGGTCGCAGGAGAAGCCG
>NZ_LUNH01000068.1:0-17578 GCF_001628525.1 Aeromicrobium sp. REDSEA-S38_B2
CTTCGTTTCTGCGTTCTTGACCCACCGTTCTGCGTTCGCGCGTCCTATCGGTGGATCTGCAACCGCAGGAGCCGTTCTGCGGTTGAAGATCCACCGATAGTGGGCTGGCGGCGCGAAAGTCTCTGCGTCGCCCCAACGCAAAGGGCGCCCAAGATTCTGCCTTTCGACGCCGAAGGTCGAACGCTTCTGCGTTCACGACGGGATCCCGTAACAAACGCAGCATCCTCGAACCCCAGTGCACGAACGCAGCATCGTGGGTCCACCCCGTGCCCAACCCACAGCCCGAGACCCCAGACCAGCGCCGCCGCCAGCCGCCCGGTCGAGGCCCTTTCGGAAACCAGACACAGCGAAGGCCGAGGCAGCGCACCAGCGAGCCCGGACTCCCTGCGGCAGCGCAGCAGCAGGTCCAGACCCCCTGCGGCAGCGCACCAGCAAGCCCGGACCCCCTGCGGCAGCGCACCAGCAGGTCCAGACCCCCTGCGGCAGCGCAGCAGCAAGTCCAGGCCCCCTGCGGCCGCGCAGCACCGAGCCCAGGCCCCCTGCGGCAGTGCAGCAGCAGGACGAGACCGACGGACCACGCACCGCCGGCCCCGTTCGGTGGAGAAGTCACCGCGTGGGGGGAGGAGGCCCGGCGGTAGGGTCGGCGCCATGAGCGCTCAGCCCCGCGTGGGCATCGTCATGGGGTCGGACTCGGACTGGCCGGTCATGGAGGCCGCAGCCCTCGCCTGCCAGGAGATGGGGATCGCCTACGAGGCCGACGTGGTCTCGGCGCACCGCATGCCCGACGAGATGCTGGCCTACGGGCGCGACGCCCACACCCGGGGCCTCGAGGTGATCGTGGCCGGTGCCGGCGGTGCCGCGCACCTGCCCGGCATGCTGGCCGCGGTCACGCCGCTGCCCGTCATCGGCGTCCCGGTGCCGTTGCGCTACCTCGACGGCATGGACTCGCTGCTGTCGATCGTCCAGATGCCCGCCGGCGTGCCCGTCGCGACCGTCTCGATCGGCAACGCCCGCAACGCGGGCCTGCTGGCCGCACGTATCCTCGCGGTCGGCGACCCCGAGCTCACGCAGCGCGTGCTCGACTTCCAGGACGCCCTCGCGGAGGCCGCGCGCGCCAAGGGTGCCGCCATCCGCGACCGCTGACCCGGCTCGTCCCCCCGTCTCGTCACGAGACGTGAGGACTGCCGGAGGAGCTCAGGCCTGGGCGAGGCCCAGCGAGCGGTCCGTCCAGGTCTTCAGGTCCGAGTAGAGCGTCGGGTTGTCGCCCAGCGACACCCCGTACGACGGCACGATCTCCTTGAGCTGCGGGCGCCAGCCGTCGATCTGGCCCGGGAAGCAGCGCTCGAGCACGTCGAGCATGGCCGCGACGGCGGTCGACGCGCCGGGCGAGGCACCCAGCAGACCCGCGATGGTGCCGTCGGAGGCGTTGACGACCGTCGTGCCGAACTCGAGCGAGCCGCCGAAGCGACCCTTCTTGCGGACCACCTGCACGCGCTGGCCGGCCGTGATCAGCTCCCAGTCGCCCTCCTCGGCGAGCGGGGCGAAGACCTGCAGGTCCTGGACCTTGCGACCGCGCGACTTCGCGAGCTCGAGCACCAGGTACTTGATGAGGCCCCACGACGTCACGCCGACGGCGGCCATGGGCATCAGGTTGTGCGGACGCACCGACAGCGGGAGGTCGGTGAAGGACCCCTCCTTCAGGAACTTGGGCGTCCAGCCGGCGTACGGGCCGAACAACAGCGAGCGCTGCCCGCCGATCACGCGCGTGTCGAGGTGCGGCACCGACATCGGCGGCGCGCCGACGGCGGCCATGCCGTAGACCTTCGCCTCGTGCTTGGCGGTGACCGTCTCGTCGAGGCAGCGGATGAACTCGCCGCTGACGGGGAAGCCAGCGAAGCCCTTGATCTCCTCGATGCCCGCCTTCTGCAGCAACTGGATCGCGCCACCGCCGGCGCCGACGAAGACGAACTTCGCCGAGATCCAGATCGTGCGGCCGCCGTCGAGGTCCTTGACCTTGACGCGCCACGTGCCGTCGGTGTCGCGCTTGAGGCCCTTGACCTGGTGGCGGTAGCGGATGTCCGCGCCCTGGCTCGACAGGTTCCCGAGCAGCTGCGCGGTGAGCGAGCCGAAGTCGACGTCGGTGCCGTGGTCGGTCCAGCTGACCGCGACGTCCTCGGACGGGTCGCGACCCTCGGCCATCAGCGGGAGGCGGCGGGCGAACTCATCGTGGTCGTGCACCCACTCCAGCCCCGCGAAGAGCGGGTGGCCGGCGAGTGCGTCGTAGCGCTTGCGCAGGTAGTCGACGTTCTCCGTGCCGCGCACGAAGCTGACGTGGGGGACGGGGTTGATGAACGACGACGGGTCCTTGAGCAGCCCGTTGTCGACCCCGTGGGCCCAGAACTGGCGCGAGAGCTGGAACTGCTCGTTGACCGTGATGGCCTTGGAGACGTCGACGCCGCCGTCGGCGGTCTTCGGCGTGTAGTTGAGCTCGCAGAGCGCGGAGTGGCCGGTGCCGGCGTTGTTCCACGGGCCGGAGCTCTCCAGGCCGGGCTGGTCCAGCCGCTCCAGCAGCGTCATCGACCAGTCGGGCTGCAGCGACTTCAGCAGCGAGCCGAGCGTGGCGCTCATGATCCCGGCGCCCACGAGGAGCACGTCGGTCGTGATGCGCTCGGGGGTGGCGGACGGGCGGGTGGCGGGGGTGGGCGAGTTCAACGCAAGGTCTCCTGGTGTCAGGGGCACCGACGTGGTCGACGTCTGCAGCGCCTTCCAGGGTCTCTCGTACCGGGGGTACGGGGCGAGTCGAAACGGTGTGACATGGTCGTGATCGGGTGTGATCTTCGTCGCTCCCGCGGTCCGCGTGGTGCGGCGGAGGTGTCAGTAGAGCTGCGCCTGGTAGCCGGGACCCTCGTAGTAGGCGCGGACCTCCTCGAGCGTCTGGTCCGAGCGCTCGAGCGCGTGCGCGATCTCCGAGCGCGACGGCACGGCGTCGGGGTGCCAGGTGTCCGGCTCCCAGAGGTGGGAGCGCAGGAACGCCTTCGAGCAGTGGAAGAACACCTGCTCGACGCTGACCTCGCAGACCAGCACCGGCCGGTGCCCGCGCACGACGAGGGCGTCGACGTAGGCCGGCGGGTCGTCGTCGGTGCGCAGCAGCCGGGCGGTGCCGTTGACGCGCAGCGTGTCGCCGCGTCCCGGCACGACCGACAGCAGCCCGACGTGCGGGTTCGCGAGCACGTTCACGTACCCGTCGGCCCGGCGGTTCCCAGGTCGCTCCGCGATCGCCAGGGTGTGCTTGTCGACGACGTGCACCAGCGACCCGGCGGGGTCGCCCTTGGGCGAGACGTCGCAGGTGCCGTCGGCGCCGGAGGTCGCGAGCAGGCAGAACGGCGACGCCTCCAGCCAGGCGACGTGCTCGGGGTGGAGCCGCTGGCGGTCCTTCGCGGCCGCGCGCGGCATCGGTGCGCCGAGAACGGCGCGCAGCTCGTCGACGTCGTGGATGCGTCCCATGCCGGCCACCCTAGGACGACCGGGGGCCGGTCCAGGAGCCGCTCGCGCGACTCAGTGGTCGCGGATGAAGGACGTGACGCGGGTGAGCGTGGGCGTGCGGGGCGCCGAGCCGAAGCCGAAGCGGACCGGCGGGTCGACGGGGGCGAGCGGGCCGAGGTCCTTGCCGTCCCAGGTGATCGTCGCGGCCTCGACGCGCCACGCGTCGGAGGCGGCGTACCACTCCGTCCGGCCCTGGCCCGCGGTGCCGTGGGTGCGCACGCCCGGCATGACCCGCCGGGCGATCGGGTCGCAGAGCCGGGCCCACGCCTCGAGCCGTCCGAGCGGCCCGGGCACGGCCTGCAGGAGCCAGCCGATGGGCGCGCGCACGCCCGGGGTCCAGTGCGCCTCCAGCGGACCGGCGAGGATGCCCCAGCCGTCGACGGCGACGGGCACGATCCGGACGTCGTCGAAGGTGTAGGTGGCCGAGACGAGGTCGGCGATCCGTTCGTCCGGCGCGAGCAGGACGCGGTGGCCGTCGGGCCGCTCGACCATCGCGTCGGCGAAGGCACCGTAGGGGCTGTGGTCCCAGATGCCCACGACGACGCGGGTGCCGCTCGCGGTGCCGAGGCCGGTGATGTGTCCGTCGAAGCGCTGGGTGGTCACGGCACCAGTGTGGGCGACCCCACCGGACCCGGCAGCCTGGGTCGTGGCACGCCGACGTACGATTAGTAGGTCGTCCAACTAAACATGAGCGTTGTCTCACCCAGGGATTCGGAGCCGTAGCCGTGACCGACATGTTCGTGCTGTCCGAGGAGCACCAGGCCATCCGCGAGGCCGTCCGCGCCGTCGCCGAGGCGAAGGTCGCGCCGTACGCCGCGCAGGTCGACGAGGAGGCCCGCTACCCGCGCGAGGCGCACGACGCGCTCGTCGCCGCGGACTTCCACGCCCCGCACGTGCCCGAGGAGTACGGGGGAGCCGGCGCCGACGCGCTCGCCACCGTCCTCGTCATCGAGGAGGTCGCGCGGGTCTGCGTCTCGAGCTCGCTGATCCCCGCCGTGAACAAGCTCGGCTCGCTGCCGGTCATCCTCGGCGGCGACGAGACCCTCAAGAAGAACTACCTGTCGCGGCTCGCGGCCGGTGAGGGCTTCAGCTACTGCCTGTCCGAGCCCGACGCGGGCTCCGACGCCGCCAACCAGAAGACCCGTGCCGTCCGCGACGGCGACCACTGGGTGCTCGACGGCACCAAGCGGTGGATCAGCAACGCCGGCGAGTCGGCGTTCTACACGGTCCTCGCGCAGGTCGACCCGGCTCAGCGCAGCAAGGGCATCACCGCCTTCGTCGTCGAGGCGACCGACGAGGGCGTCTCCTTCGGGGCGCCCGAGAAGAAGCTCGGCATCAAGGGATCGCCCACCCGCGAGGTCTACCTCGACGCCGTGCGCATCCCCGAGGACCGCATCATCGGCGACGTCGGCCAGGGCTTCGCGCTCGCGATGCAGACGCTCGACCACACCCGCATCACGATCGCCGCGCAGGCGGTCGGCGTCGCGCAGGGTGCGCTCGACTACGCGCTCGGGTACGTGCAGGAGCGCCAGCAGTTCGGCAAGCCGATCAGCGACTTCCAGGGCGTGCAGTTCATGCTCGCCGACATGGGCATGAAGGTCGAGGCCGCCCGTCAGCTCACGTACGCGGCGGCGGGCCGCTCCGAGCGCGGCGACGACGACCTGACCTTCTTCGGTGCCGCCGCCAAGGCGTTCGCGTCCGACACCGCCATGCAGGTGACCCTCGACGCCGTGCAGCTGCTCGGCGGCTACGGGTACACGCGCGACTACCCCGTCGAGCGGATGATGCGCGACGCGAAGATCACCCAGATCTACGAAGGCACCAACCAGGTCCAGCGGATCGTCATGGCCCGCCAGCTCCTCGCGGGCGTGCAGTCGACCCTCTGAACCGGGCTCCGTGGCCGGGCCGACGCCCGGGCCGGGACGTGCCAAGGGGGCGCCCACCGTGCGGTGGACGCCCCCTCGTCGCGTTCAGCGGCGGTAGGTGACCTTCACCGTCGCGTCGAACGTCCGGCGACCGGACGCGTCGGAGACGACGAGCCGGATCGCACGGCCCGGGTGGCTCGTGGTGCTCGACGGGAACCGGTAGGTCCCGACGTAGCGGCCGTTCGCCGCGACCGTGCCCCGCTCGACGACGCGGCCGAGGGCGAGCAGCCGGTAGGTCTGGCCGGGACGCAGGCCGTAGCCGCGCACCGCGACCTTCTGGCGTCCGACGACCGTCCGGTCGTCGACGGCGAGCCGCGCCCGCTCGGTCACGAGCGCCTGGCGGGTCGAGACGACGCTGACGTCCTTCTCGTACGCCGGTCCGCCGACCGTCGTCGTCGCGCACAGCGACCTGCCGAGGTCGGCGACCGTGACCCGGTAGCTCGAGCCGGTGGCCCCGTTGGCCACGCACGCGCCGCCGCGCACCCGGCCCCAGGCGACGGTGACGGTCGCGTCCTGCGGGGCCGTCGCCGGTCGCGCGACCTGCAGGAGCTCGCCCGGACGCGGCGCGCTCGAGCCGCCGGTGACCATCGGGGTGGTCAGGGCGCCGACGCGCTTCAGCACGACGGGGGTGCCGGCGGACGACGCGCGGTCGGTGGTGTGGCCCGTGCGGCTCGCGGTCGCGACCACGCACACGGACGACCCGCCGTCGGCGGCGGTCACGGTGTACTTCGTGCCGGTCGAGCCCGCCGCGCCCGTCGGCGTGCAGGTGGCGTTCGCGCCGGTGCCGGTCAGGCGACCCCACGCGAGGTCGACGCGGGTGCCCGCCGGGAGGCCCGTCGTGTCGGTGCGCGCCTCGAGGACGTCGTCGATCCGCGGTGCGCCGTTCGTGCGGGACGTGTTGACGACGGTCGGCGTCGGCGCGTCGAGGGAGGCCTCGACGGCCACCGACGTCGGCGCCGACGTCGCGGTGCCCGACGTGTAGCCGTCGGCGGACACGGTGGAGACCACGCACAGGCGCGCTCCGACCTCGTCGGCGGCGACGGTGTGCTGGGCGCCCGCGTCGCCCGCCGTCGTGCAGGTGGCCGACGCGCCCGTGCCCGACACGGTGCCCCAGCGGAACGAGGCCAGCGCCTCGGCGGGCAGGCCGTCGCGCGGCTGGGTGGCGGTCAGCACGTCGCCGAACGTCGGCGTCGTGTCGTCGATGGTCGGGGTCGCGGGGACGAGGGTGCCTCGGGCGACCGCTGCCGTCGGGTCCGAGGTGCGCGTGGCCGGCTCGTAGCCGGTCGAGCTGTAGGAGCCGCGCACGCAGAGCCGGCTGGCGAGGTCGGCGGCCCGCACGGTGTAGGTGGCGCCGGCGGAGCCGTCGTCGAGGAGGTTGCACTCGCCGGCGTCGTCGCGACCCCAGCGGTAGGTGACGCTCACGCCCGCGTCGTCCGTGCCGGGGCTCGCGGTGAGCTTCTGGCCGACCACCGGCGTCGTGTCGTCGATGGTCGGACGGACGGTGAACGTGCCGGCGACGACCGCCTCGGTGGGCGCCGACGTGTGCGACTCCGGGTCGTGACCCGGTGCGCTCAGCGAGGAGACGACGCACAGGCGACGACCCAGCTCGGCGCGCACGACCCGGTGGGTGGGCGACGCGGCGCCCGCGACCGTGCAGGTGGCGTCGTCGGCGACGGTGCCCCAGCGGTAGGTGGTCGACAGGCCGTCGGGACGGGGTGCCGCGCCGAAGCCGTCGGAGGCCGTCAGCAGCTGCCCGACGGCCGGCGTCGTGTCGTCGATCGTCGGCGCCGGGGCGCCGATGACCCTCTGGGGGACCCGACGGGGCTCGGTCGAGGCGGTCTGGTCCGCGTAGCCGGAGCGCGTCGCGGTGACGGTCAGCACCAGCTCCTGGCCGGCCGCGTCGGCGGTCGGCGTGAACGTGGGCCCGGTACCGGCCTGGCGGCCGTCGAGGAACCAGGCGTAGCTGCGCCTCGTCGTCCCGTTCAGGTCGGTGTCGGGGCTGACGGAGCCCGTCGCGGTCAGCTCGACTCCCTGCGCGGGCTGCGCGGGGGAGTAGTCGACACTCAGGGAGGAGAAGCCGCGCTGCACCGGGCCGTAGCACTGGCCGGCGACCGGAGACCCGGCGACGTCCCAGCTGAGGGCGTAGTAGGCGCCCACGTCGGACGTGAACAGCGCGTCCTGCGGCACCGTCACGGTCGTCGCGTCGGCGGCGGCGCGGCGCTCGCCGCCGCCCGAGCAGGTGCTCGAGCTGAAGCGGAACACCCCGCGGTACACGGGCGCGTCACCGGCGGGCGCCGGCGCGGCCGACGGGTCGACCGTCAGCGTCCGGCCGGTGGCGAGGTCGCCGACGAGCTGGCCGGTGGCCTGTGGTGCAGGGGCGGCGGTCGCTGGTGCAGCCAGGGCGAGGAGACCTGGCAGGACCAGGGCGGCGAGGGCCGCGGTCGGCCGTCGGAGGTGCAGGGGCATGGTGGTCCTCTACGGGGTGAAGGTGCGCGGAACTTGTTCAACGAGCCCGCGGACCCTCCGGCGGTGGACGCGCCGAAGATCATCCCGAAGGACTAGGTCGCGTGGCCCCTTCCGGCCAGGGTCGCCGGGCAGCCGACGACATCGCGCGGGAGTGGATGGGGCGTCCTCGATTGACCTCGAGTGCGCTCGAGGTCCTATCGTCGAGAGCGTGGACACGCGAGACGCAGCACGACGCCCCGACGCCGCCGACGGCCGCACGGTGACCAGCAGCACCGACGGCGACGGCCGGGCGGAGCTGCTGAAGGCCGCGTTCCGACGGCACGCGACCGGCGTGGCCGTCGTGACGGCACTCGGACCGGACGGTCCCGTCGGGCTCACGGCCTCGAGCGTGGCCTCCGTGTCCGCCCACCCGCCGGCCCTCTCGTTCTCGGTGCTCACCAGCAGCCGGACCGCCCAGGTGGTCGCCGCCGCCGACGTGATCGACGTGCACCTGCTGCCCGCCGACCTGGTCGACGTCGCCGACGCCTACGGGCGGTCGGCAGGGGAGCGCTTTACCCCGGCGCAGGGCTGGGTGGTCGACGAGGACGGGACGACGCTGCCGGGGGCCGTCGCGTCGCTGCGCTGCGTCCCGATCACGACCGTCCCGGTGGGGGAGGCCGTGGTCGTCGTCGCCGAGGTGCGCGACGTGCGCCTCGGGCCCGTCGGGGAGCCGCTCGTCTACCACGACCGCACCTACCGCACGGTGGGCCGAGAGGTCTGAGCCGCGCTCGACCCCGGCGCCGTCGTCAGCTCTTCGGGGGCAGCCCGTCGGGCGTGCAGAGCCTGCCGATGCTGCCCGTGCGATCGGCGGCGATCAGGTCGAAGAGCTGCTTGCTGCGCTCGGGGTCCCAGCGCACCGAGAAGTCCGCGAGCGGCACCGTGCAGCTCTGGCCGCCGTCGCCCATCGCCGAGCGCAGCCCGAGGGCGAACTTGAGCAACGCGTACGGGCCGGTTCCCTCGCCGATCTGCACGGCCGACGCGGCGCCGGTGTTCACGCCCCAGTAGCGGACCGGGTTGATGACCGTCCACGGCGACGCGGCCTTGCTGGCGATGCCGGCGATGACCTCGCGCTGGCTCTGTACCCGCTGGATGTCCTGCGTCGCGTAGCTGTGCCGGTTGCGGGAGTACGCGAGGGCGGTCCGCCCGTCGGCCTCCTGGCAGCCCGCCTTCACGTCCAACCCGGAGTCGCGGTCCTTGATCGCCTCCTTCGGGCAGATCTCGACACCGCCGAGGGCGTCCACGACCTTGACCAGGCCGCCGAACCCGATCTCGACGTAGTCGTCGACCCGGATGCCGGTGTTCTGCTCGACCGTCTGCGTCAGCAGGGCCGGCCCGCCGTAGGCGTAGGCGGCGTTGATCTTCGTGGTGCCGTAGCCCGGCACCTGCACCATCGAGTCGCGCGGGATGGAGACGAGCGTCGACGGTCCGGCCCCCGTGTGCAGCAGCATGATCGTGTCGGTGCGACCCCGTCCGCCGCCGTCGCCGCCCGTCGCGAGCTCGCGCTGCTCCTGGGCGCTCAGGCCGGCGCGACTGTCGGAGCCCACCAGCAGGAACGTCGTGCCGGGCTGCTCGCCGGGTCGGTCGCCCTCGGGCTCGAAGGGCACCTTCGTCGACGTCGAGTACGCGTACAGCGGCGTGCCCACGAGGAAGACGAGCCACGCCACCAGCAGCAGGAGCACCCATCGCGCCTTGCCGCGCCGTCGCCCGCCGCCCGAGCGGTCACGTCCGCGCTCGGTCCGTCCGCCGCCCGGCGGCGGCAGGTTGGGCGGCGGCAGGTCGTCGCCCCGGCGTCGCGACGCCGCGGGCTGCTGCCGCGTGGGTGCGGGCTCCCCGCGGCCGCCGTCGGAACCGTAGAGCCAGTCGTAACGGTCCTCCGGACGCTCCTGTGCCATGGCACAGAACCTAGCCGAGCGGGGACCGCGCACGACGTGTTCACGCCGATCCTCAGCCGAAAAGCAGGTGCGGCTCGGGAAACGCAGATCGCTCGGCGCGCCCTCGACTCGAGGTCGAGACTTTGTGTGACCATCGTCGGGACCTGCTCGCCCTGCTCTTCCCCCTGGCAGCGACCCCGAGGACGACATGCACGACGACCGCCCGACCTCATCCCGTACCTCGACGACCCGGACCGCGTCCGAGCGCATCCAGCTGCGCCGGGCGCTGACGCTCACGCTGATGACGCTCGTCGTGCCCGGCTCGGCCCAGGTGGCGGCCGGGAACAAGCGACTCGGTCGGGTGGCGCTGCGCGTGTGGATCGCCTGCCTCGTCGCCGGCGCGGTGCTTCTCCTCCTCGCGCTCTTCGCGCGCACCAGCCTCATGGGGCTCATGACCGACGCCCGCCTGCTGACCCTGCTGCGCTTCCTGCTGCTCGCCGGCGCCGTCTTCTGGGCGGTGCTCATCGTGGACGCCTGGCGGCTCGGCCAGCCGCTGCGGCTCGCGCGTCGCCACCGCCCGTGGGTCGCGGGCCTCAACGGCGCGCTCTGCCTGGTCACGGCCGGGGCGCTCGTGTTCGCGGCGCACCTCGTCAGCGTGAGCACCGGCGTGATCGACACCGTCTTCGCCGCCACCACCACGTCGAAGCCGGCCGACGGCCGCTACAACGTGCTGCTCATGGGCTCGGACTCTGGCGCCGACCGCACCGGCATGCGTCCGGACTCGCTCAACGTGGCCAGCATCGACGCCAAGACCGGCCGGACCGTGATCATCGGGCTGCCCCGCAACCTCGAGGACGTCCCGTTCCCGTCGGACTCCTTCATGAAGAAGGAGTTCCCGAAGACCTTCGACTGCGAGGGCTGCTACCTCAACGCCGTCAACACCTGGGCCGAGGACCACGCGCAGGAGCTCGGCGTGAAGAAGGTCGGCGAGCGCACGCCCGGCATCCAGGCGACGATCGACGCCGTCGAGGAGATCACCGGGCTGCGGCTCAACTACTACGCCCTGGTCAACATGGCCGGCTTCGCCAAGCTCGTCGACGCCGTCGGCGGGGTCACGGTCGACGTCCAGGAGCGCACGCCGATGTTCGGCCACGACGACGCCTGGAAGCAGCAGTACGTGGAGGCCGGACGCCGCAAGCTCAACGGCGAGCAGGCGCTCTGGTACGCCCGCAGCCGCGTGCTGAACAACGACTTCTCCCGCATGGGACGCCAGAAGTGCGTCATGACCGCCATGCTGCGCGAGCTCAGCCCGCGCAAGGTGCTCATGAACGTCGAGAAGATCGCCGACTCCAGCAAGACGCTGCTCGACACCGACATCCCGGCACGCGACCTCAACGTGTTCATGGAGCTCGCGCTGAAGGCGAAGTCGCAGCCGGTCTCCTCGGTCTCGCTCGTGCCGCCGGTGATCTACACCGGCAACCCCGACTACGACAAGGTCCGCACGCTCATCAGCCGGGCCATCGCCACCTCCGAGGGACACGGCGGACGCCCGGCGACCGACGGCATCCTCGCCGCGTCGCTCACGACCCTGACGCCGCAGGCGCCCGCCGCGAGCTCCACCGCGACCTCGGCCGGGACCGGGACCGGCGCCCCGGCCAAGGACCCGACGCGGGCGAACCAGACCGACGACGTCGACGCGACCTGCTGAGCCGACGTGCTGATCGGTAGGGCTTGGACCCGTGGGGGATCATGGGTCTTCGCCAGGACCCCCAGCCGCGAGGAACCATGACCCGTCGTCGAGCGAAGGTGCTCAGCACGAGCACCGACGAGCTTCCCCCCAGGGCCCGGTTCCGTCGAGCACTGCGCCTGTGCCTGCTGTCCGCCGTCGCGCCCGGCTCCGCGCAGCTCGCCGTCGGCAACCGGTGGGTGGGACGGGTCGCGCTCGGTCTCTACGCGCTCGGGCTCGTCGCCCTCGGATGGCTCGCACTGTCCTACCGCGACGACCGGGCGGGCCTGATCGGTCTGGTCACCGACCCCGACGTCCTCCAGGTGTTCCGCTTCGGCGTCGCCGCGGTGGCGGTCGCGTGGACGGCTCTCTTCGTCGACGCCTGGCGCCTGGCGCGACCGTTGCAGCTGACCCGGGCGCGGGCGGCGGTCGTGCTCGTGGTCAACACGGCCCTCGTGGCCGGGGTGCTCGGCGTCGCGCTCTACGCGTCGCAGGTCAGCAACGCCGGCCGGCAGGCCGTGCAGGAGGTGTTCACCGCCACGACGACGAGCCCGCCGTTGCAAGGTCGCTACAACATCCTGCTGATCGGCTCGGACTCCGGGAAGGGCCGCACGGGCATCCGTCCGGACTCGATGACGGTCGTCAGCATCGACGCCTCGACCGGCAGCACCGTCCTGGTGTCCCTGCCGCGCAACCTGGAGGACGTGCCCTTCCGCGAAGGCTCGCCCATGCGTCAGCTCTACCCGTACGGCTACAACTGCGGCTCGGAGTGCCTGCTCAACGCGGTGCACACCGAGGCCGAGGGCCGCACCGACCTCTACCCGGGCGCCAAGGACCCGGGTCTGGAGGCGACGATCGACGCCGTCGAGGGCGTGACCGACCTGCCGATCAACTACTACGTCATGATCAACCTGCGCGGCTTCAGCTCCCTCGTCGACGCCGTCGGCGGGGTCGAGATCGACGTCAGGACGCGGCTGGCGATGTTCGGCCACGACGACCTCGACCAGCAGCGCTACATCGAGCCGGGGCTGCAACGTCTCGACGGCAACGAGGCGCTCTGGTACGCGCGCAGCCGGGTCCAGTCCGACGACTTCACGCGCATGGGCCGTCAGAAGTGCCTCATGAGCGCCATGCTCGACCAGCTCAGCCCGCAGAAGGTGCTGCTCAACGCCACCGACCTCGCGAAGTCGGGTGCGCAGCTCATCTCCACGAACATGCCGTCGGAGGAGCTGGGCGAGTTCGCCGACCTCGCGCTCAAGGCACGGTCGACCAAGATCCGCACGGTCTCGCTCGTGCCGCCGCTGATCTCGGTCGTCGACCCCGACTACGCCCAGATCCACGGGCTGATCAAGAACGCGATCCGGGCCAGCGAGCGCTCGGTCGGCGCCTCGCCCAGCCCCAGCCCCAGTTCCAGCGCCGACGCCACGACGCCGACGCCGGGCGCGAGCCCGACGACACCCGCGCCCACGACGCCGTCGGTCCCGACGCCGAGCCCCACCGCCACGCCCGACGAGAGCGGCGCGCAGGCGAACAACGTCGAGGACCTCGCAGCAGCCTGCTGAGCTGGGCGGGGACGACGGGGCTACGGGGACTACGGGGTCGAGCGCGACTGCTCGTAGGCGTCGACGACCTCGTCCGTGGGGCCGTCCATGACCAGCACGCCGCGGTCGATCCACAGCACCCGGTTGCACGTGTCGCGGATCGAGCGCATCGAGTGGCTGACGAGGAACACGGTGCCCGCGTCGTCACGGATCGAGCGGATGCGGGCCTCGCTGCGCTCGCGGAACGCCTGGTCGCCGACGGCCAGCGCCTCGTCGACGATGAGGATCTCGTGGTCGCGGGCCGTCGCGATGGCGAACTTCAGCCGTGCCGTCATGCCCGAGGAGTAGGTCCGCATGGGCAGGTCGATGAAGTCGCGGATGCCGGAGAAGTCGACGATCTCCTCGTACTTCGCCTCGATCTCGGCCCGGCTGAGCCCGAGGGCGAGACCGCCGAGGATGACGTTGCGCTCACCCGACAGGTCCTTGATCAGGGCCGCCCCGACGCCCAGCATGCTGGGTCGTGACGCCGCGTGGATGCTGCCCTGCGACGTGGGCGTCAGGCCGGTGATGGCGCGCATGAGCGTCGACTTGCCCGAGCCGTTGGAGCCGATGACGCCGATGCTGTCGTTCTCGTACGCCGTGAACGAGACGCCCTTCAGCGCGTGGACGGTCCGGGTGCCGCCGGTGCGCTGCAGCAGACGGCGTCCGGTCTCCGCGGGCCCGGCGCGCTTGCCGGTGGAGAGCACCTTGTACTCCACGTGCACGTCGTCGACGACCACGACCGGACGGCGCGGCTCCGCGGCTCCGGGCTGGTCGTCGAGAGGGGACTCAGTCGGTCCGGCCATACCGCTCCTCCGCCGCCCAGAAGAAGATCGTGCCGAGGACCAGCACCGCCACCGACCACGCCGCGGCGTAGCCCCAGAAGTGCCACGGCATCGCGTAGTCGGGGCCGTCCAGCAGCACGGCCCGGCCCAGCGAGAGGAACTCGTGGATGGGCTGCGCGTCGGCCACGGTGCGGAACGTCGTCCCGGGGTCGAAGCGCTGGTCGATGCTGTAGAAGATGCCCGAGGTGTAGAAGAACATCCGCGAGATGAACGGCAGCAGGTTGGTCAGGTCGCGGAAGTGCACGGTGAGCCGCGCCGTGATCAGCGCCAGACCCGTGTTGAAGACCGTGAACAGCGCGACCAGGGGGACCAGCAGCAGCCACTCCAGGTCGGGGAGGTTGCCGTAGCCGATGGCGAAGGCGGCCATGACGCCGACCATCGGCACGAACTGCAGGAACCGCTCGGCCACCAGCGCCAGGGGCAGCGCCATGCGGGGGAAGGCCAGGCTCTGCACGAGGGCCGCGTTGGTGGTGATCGACTTCGCCCCGGTCGAGAAGGAGGTCGAGAAGTACTCGAACATCAGGACGCCGATGACGAGGAACGCGACGAAGTCCTCGACACCGCGGCTGGTCTGGAGCACGAACCCGAACACGAGCCCGTAGACGCCGGCGTTGAGCAGCGGGCGCAGGACCACCCACGCCATGCCGAGCCGGTTCCGGCCGTTGTCGGCCTCGATCCGGAAGCGGGCCAGCGCCTGGATGAACTCGCGGTGGCGCAGGACGTCGACGAGGTAGGCGCCGAGGGGCGGGCGGCCGCCGACCTTGGTGAGCCCGGGGACGGCGGAGGGCGGGCTGGTGTTCACGCGCTGTCGGCTCATCCGGGCGGAGGGCCTTCCTGTGGTCTGGCAGCGGGGAGGGGACCTGCGAGCGGCCGTCGAAAGTGTAGAGGATCCGCTCAGGCGACGACCTCGGCGCGCTCCTGCTCCGCCACGCGGGCCAGCACGTCGTCGTCGGCTCCGGCGACGACCACCACCGAGCCCCCGCCGCGCAGGGCCGAGACGAGCAGTCGCACGTCGCGCTCGAGCGACCCGGGCCGCACCGCCAGGCGCCGCGGGTCGGGCGGGCATGCGGCGAGGAGGGCGGCGTGGTCGAGCGCGCCCGTGTCCCCGAGGTCGACGGCGGGGGAGGAGGGCGTCGGCGGGTCGAGCGGCACGAAGACGTCGGGCTGGCCCGGCACGACCGTCGCGAGGTCGACGAAGCCGACGGGCGGCTCGAGGAACCGTCCGCCCAGCGGACGCAGCGACGCCGCCAGCCGGACCGGCTCGTCGCCCTGGAGCTCCGGGCCGCTCACGCCGACCGCGGCGTCGTGCTCCGCGACGACCGCGGCGACGTTCCAGCACGACAGCAGCCAGACGAAGCGCAGCCAGTGCGTCGGCAGGCCCACGCGCACCCGCGTCCCCGGCTCGACGTCGAGCTCGTCGACCAGCAGCGACGACGTCTTCGCGACCCAGTTGGCCGTCGTGGTGGCGCTGAGCTCCACCCGTTCGCCGGTGCCGCGGTCGTCCCAGGTGAGGAGCGGGCGGCCCGGCTCGCGCACGGCGGGGAGGAGGTCGGCGAGGGTCGTCACGGCGCCATCCTCGCAGGGACCGCCGCCGGTCGAGTGCCCCGTCCCGGCCCCTGGCGTGCCGTCCGGACCCCTGCCCCGCGGCGCGACACGCCGGAGACGGCGCGGATCGTGCAATTCGGCTTGACGTATGGCAGCGCCAGGCGTGTAATTACGGACATGTCATTCGATCTGGGTCTGCCACTGTCCCCCGAAGAGGAGCTCATGTGGCAGGAGCGTGCGCTCTGTGCCCAGACCGACCCGGAGGCCTTCTTCCCCGAGAAGGGCGGGTCCACGCGCGAGGCGAAGCGGGTCTGCCTGACGTGCGACGTGCGCGGTGAGTGCCTCGACTACGCCCTCGCCCACGACGAGCGGTTCGGCATCTGGGGCGGTCTCTCCGAGCGTGAGCGACGCAAGCTGAAGAAGCGCGCCTGAGCCGCCCCGCCGGGACGGCGGGCCCTTTCGCGCCCCGCTAGGTTGGCGGGCATGGACGAGCGCGTGACCGACGAGGACGCACCCGCCCTCCCGGCCTGGCGCTCGGCGCCGCCCACGGTGGGCGCGGTCCTCGTGACCCACGACGGCGGACGCTGGCTGCCGCAGGTGCTCGCGTCGTTCTCGGCGCTGGAGCACGCCCCCACCAGCTGGCGCGTGGTCGACGTCAGCTCGACCGACGACGGCCCCGAGCTCGTGCGTGAGGCGTTCGGCCCCGACCGCGTGACCTACGCCCCGGCCGGCACGGGCTTCGGTGCCGCCGTGCGGCTCGCGGTCGACACGATGCCCCGCACCGACTGGCTGTGGCTGCTGCACGACGACGCGATCGTCGAGCCGGGGGCGCTGGCCGCCCTCCTCGACGAGGCCACCGCGGCCGACGACGTCGCCGTGGCCGGCCCCAAGATCCGTGAGTGGCCGTCGCTGCGGCGCCTGCTCGAGGTCGGGCTGACGGTCACCTCGACCGGTGTCCGCGAGACCGGCCTGGAGACGGGGGAGCCCGACGCGGGCCAGCACGACTGGCCGAAGGACGTGCTCGCCGTCGACACGGCGGGCATGCTCGTGCGCCGCGACGTGTGGGACGAGCTCGACGGGCTGTCCCCGGACCTGCCGTTGTACTTCGACGACATCGACCTCGGCTGGCGCGTGGCGCGGGCCGGGTACCGCACCCGGATCGCCCCGCGTGCGGTGATCTTCCACGCCGAGGCCTCGCGCCGCGGGATCCGCCGACGTGCGGCCGGCGACGTCGAGCCCGCCGAGCAGCGGCGCGCCGCGCTGCACACGATGCTCGCCAACACCTCGGGCCCCCGCTTCTGGTGGCAGTACGTGCGGCTGCTCGTCGGCTCGCTGCTGCGGACCCTGGGGCTCGTGCTCTCCGCCCACCCCGAGTCGGCCGGTGACCAGCTGCAGGCCGTCGCGTCGGTCTACGGACGGCCGGGCCGGCTCCGCGCGGCACGACGCCGGCGGGCGGCCACGGCCCGGCGCGACGACCGCGCCGTCCGTCACCTGTTCGCACCGTTCTGGCTGCCGTACCGGCACGGCTTCGACACCGCACGCGACGTCGCCGCCGCCCTGGTGCGGCCCGAGGCGGTCGAGACCACGGGCCGACGGTCGACCCTCGACGACGACGGCGACGCCGTCGTCACGCTGGACGACGGGCCGCCCCTCTGGGTGCGTCGACCCTGGCTGGTCACCGTGGGGGTGCTCGTCGTGCTCTCGCTCGTGGCCGGGCGCTCGCTGCTGACCGGGGCGGGCGACAGCATCCTGACCGGCGGCGCCCTGGGCGTCACGCCCGGCTCGGCCGGCGACTGGTGGCGCCTGTGGTTCGAGCGGTCCCACGAGATCGGTCTCGGCGGCACCGGCCTCGTGTCCCCGGCGGTGCTCCTGCTGGCCGTGGCGGCCACACCGATCTGGCCGTCGCCTGGTCTGCTGGTGGCCGTGCTGCTCCTGCTCTCGGTGCCGCTCGCCGCGCTGACGGCCCACCGCCTCGGTCGCAGGCTGACCGACCACCGTCGGCTGCGGATCGTCTGGGCCGTCGGGTACGGCCTCACCC
>NZ_LUNH01000069.1:0-12967 GCF_001628525.1 Aeromicrobium sp. REDSEA-S38_B2
CTCGTGCTCTGCTCCGACGCCTCGACCCCGGCACAGGTGGCGGACCTGCTCGCCGCGCAGGGCTACGGCACCAGCACCCTCACCGCGCTCGGCGACCTCGGCTCCGACCACGAGAGCCGCGTCGACGGCGTCGCCGCCACGTGGTCGGCCGACGTCGGCCCGCTCACCGTGCTCGCCGTGCAGGTCGACGACGGCGCGCGCGTGCTGCCGCTCGTCCCCGGCCTGCCCGACGACGCCTTCGAGCACGACGGCCAGGTGACCAAGCGCGACGTCCGCGCGAGCGCCCTCGCCCGGCTCGCACCCACGCCGGGAGCGCTGCTGTGGGACGTCGGGGCGGGCGCCGGGTCCGTCGCCGTCGAGTGGTCGCGCACCCACCCGTCGTGCCGGGCGGTCGCGGTCGAGCGCGACCCCGAGCGCGCCGAGCGCATCGGCAGGAACGCCAGGACGCTCGGCGTCCCCGACCTGCGCGTCGTCGCCGGCCGCGCCCCGGAGGCGCTCGCAGGCCTCGACGCCCCCGACGCGGTGTTCGTCGGCGGCGGCGCCACGGTCGACGGCGTCCTCGACGCCTGCTGGGCGGCCCTGCGGCCGGGCGGTCGGCTCGTCGTCCACGGCGTGACGCTGGAGACCGAGCAGCTGCTGGTCGCGTGGCGCGGCCGGGTCGGCGGCGAGCTGGTGCGCCTGCTCGTCGAGACCGCCGCCCCGCTGGGCTCGTTCACGTCGTGGACGCCCGCGCGGGCCGTCACGCAGCTGTCCGTCGTCAAGGGGGCGCAGGAATGACCGTGCACGTGGTGGGCGCCGGACCGGGCGCCGCCGACCTGCTCACCGTCCGCGCGGCTCGCCTGCTGGAGCGTGCCGACGTCGTGGTCTACGCCGGCACCTACGTCGAGGCCGTGCTGGAGCATTGCCGCCCCGACGCGCGGCTCGTCGACACGCAGGACCTCGACCTCGACCAGATCACCGAGGTCGTCGTCGACGCGCACCGCGCGGGGCTGGAGGTCGTGCGGCTGTCGTCGGGCGACCCGTCGCTGTACTCGGCGCTGCACGAGCTGACCCGTCGCCTCGACGCCGCGCAGGTGCCGTGGGACGTGACGCCCGGGGTGCCCGCGTACGCCGCGGCGGCCGCGCGGCTCGGCGTCGAGCTGACCGTGCCCGAGGTGGTGCAGTCGGTCGTGCTGACGCGCACCCAGGCCCGCTCGACGGCGATGCCGTCGAGCGAGGAGCTGGAGGCGTTCGCCGCCACCGGTGCGACGCTGGCCCTGCACCTGGCGATCACCCGCACGCGTCCGCTGGCCGAGCGCCTCGCCGCGGTGCTCGGCGACGACACCCCCGTCGCCGTCGTCGCCAACGCGTCGCAGGAGGCCGAGGTCGTGCTGCGCGGCACCCTCGCCGACGTCGCCGGCCAGGTCGAGGCGGCTGGTCTGCGCCAGGCCGCGGTGATCCTCGTCGGCCCGGCCGTCGCCCGCCCCGACGGCGCGGAGTCCTACCTGTACTCCCCCACCCGCGACCGCACCTCCAAGCGCCGCCTCCCGCCGGCCGAGTAGCCGCCCCTCCCGCTGGTCGAGTAGCGGCACCGGCGACGAAGGAGCCCGGTGCCGCGTATCGAGACCACCCGGCAACGGATCAGCGCGGGCCGACCCCCAGCGCCAGCCCAGAGTGGTCTCGATACGTCCGCCCCAGCTCCTTCGTCGCGGGCCGGACTACTCGACCAGCGGACCGGATCGCTGGTCGAGTAGCAGGGACGAGCTTGCGAGGTCCCTGCGTATCGAGACCACCCGGCAACAGCCCAGCGCGGGCCGACCCCCAGCGACCACCCAGAGTGGTCTCGATACACCTCCCCTCGCTAGCGCTCGTGGAGGCACTCGACCAGCGACGGGTTCCGCTGGTCGAGTAGCGGCACCGGCGACGAAAGAGTCCGGTGCCGCCAATCGAGACCACCCGGCAACGGATCAGCGCGAGCCAACCCCCAGCGACCACCCAGAGTGGTCTCGATACGTCCGCCCCGCTCCTTCGTCGCCGGCCGGACTACTCGACCAGCGGATCGGATCGCTGGTCGAGTAGCAGGGACGAGCTTGCGAGGTCCCTGCGTATCGAGACCACCCGGCAACAGATCAGCGCGGGCCAACCCCCAGCGACCACCCAGAGTGGTCTCGATACGCCTCGCCTCGCTGGCGCTCGTGGAGGCACTCGACCAGCGAAACCCACCGCTGGTCGAGCAGCCGCGACGAGTGCCAACGGTGGGGTCAGGCGGGGACCTCGTCGAGGAGACGGCGGAGGACGTCGGCGAGGGTCACGACGCCGATGCCGTGCTCGGTGCGGACCACGGCGAGGTGCTGGCTGGTCTCGCGCATGACCGCGAGGGCCTCGTGCACCGGCCTCGCCGGGTCGAGGTGGAACGGCTCGCGCACCAGGTCGGCCACGCCCTCGTCGGCGTCGCGCACCAGGGTCTCGCGCACGTGCACGACGCCGGCGACCTCGCCGCCGTCGACGACGAGGATCCGCAGGTGCCCGCTGCGCTCCGCCGCGGCCTGCACGTCGGCGACCGTGCTGCCCGACGGGACCGACGTGGGCACCGCGCCCGGCTTCAGCAGGTCGGCGACGGTGAGGTCGCGCAGGCCCAGGGCCCGCGACAGCGACGCGGAGTAGCCCGCCTCGAGCGCGCCCGCCTCGGCGGAGTGCTTGACCAGGTGCCGCAGGTCGTCCGGCGTGGAGCCGCCGGCCACGGTGTCGACCGGGTCGACGCCCACGAGCACGAGGCACCGGTTGGCCGCGCCGTTGAGCATCGTGAGGATCGGCCGGGTGAACCACATGAACCCGCGCATCGGGATCGCGAGCATCGTCGCCGACCGCTCCGGGTGGGCGATCGCCCACGACTTCGGCATCATCTCGCCCACCACGAGGTGCAGGAAGGTCATGACGACCAGCGCGATGACGAACCCGGCGGCGTCGGCCACCCAGTACGGCATGCCCCAGCCCTCGAACAGCGGCGTGAGCGCGTAGTGCACGGCCGGCTTCGCGGTGGCGCCGAGCGCCAGGACGCACAGCGTGATGCCGAGCTGCGCGCCCGCCAGCAGCACCGTGAGCTCGGAGGAGGAGCGCAGCGCGGCTCGTGCGGCGCGGCTGTGCGGGGCGGCGTCCTCCAGCCGGTGCCGGCGCGCGGCCAGCAGCGCGAACTCGATCGCGACGAAGAACGCGCTCGCCGCGATGATCACGACGGTGACCGCGAGGACCACCCAGGGGTTGCTCATCATCGGGGCACCTCGGTCTCGTCGGCGCGCTGGGGCGCGATCTCGTCGGCGTCGTCGGACGGCTCCACGTAGGGCCGGACGACCCAGCTGACCCGCACCGACGACGGCACGTAGTGCTCGACCTCGAGCACGTCGAAGCGCAGGCGCGGGGCGGCGGGCTGGTCGTCGAGGACGAGCGTCGCGGCGTCGGGCGGCAGGTCGAGCTCGACGCCGTCGCCGGCCTCGGGGAGCGCACCCGCCTGCGCGATGACGAGGCCCGACACGGTCTCGACGTCGTCGAGCTCGGGCAGGTCGTGGTCGATGACCCGCTCGACCTCGTCGAGCGGCGCGTCGCCGGAGAACAGCCAGGCGTCGTCGCCGTCGACCACGGCGAGGGGTCGCTCGTCGTCGTGCTCGTCGGTGATCTCGCCGACCAGCTCCTCCGCGAGGTCCTCGATGGTGAGCACGCCGGAGAGTCCGCCGTACTCGTCGATCACGCAGGCCAGCTGCTGCCGGGCGCGCTCGAGCGTGCGGCGCGCCACGGGCAGCAGCATCACCTCGGGCACGACGACGGGATCGCGCGCGAGGTCGGCGGCGGTGCCCTCGCGTGCGGTCATGACGTCGACGAGGTGCACGACGCCGACGAGCCGGTCGTCGTCGTCGAGGACGGGGTAGCGGGAGTGGCCGGTCGACATCTGCTCGCGCACGGCGTCGACGGTGTCGTCGGGACGCACGACGTCGACGCGCGAGCGCGGGATCATGGCGTGCTCGACGTCGCGGCGCGGGAAGTCGATGACCCGGTCGAGGAGCAGGGAGAGGTCGCGCGGGAGGTCGCCGCTCTCGCGCGACTCGGCGACGATGTGCTCGAGGTCGCGTGCGGTCGCGGTGCTGTCGACGTCGTGCACGGGCTCGATCCGCAGCGCGCGCAGCAGCACGTTCGAGGCCTGGTCGAAGAACCAGATCAGCCAGCCGAAGACCGCGAGGTAGAGGTTGGTCGAGCGCGCCAGCCAGCGGGCGACGGGCTCGGGTCGGGCGATCGCGAGGTTCTTCGGGAACAGCTCGCCGAACAGCATCTGCACGAACGTCGCGAACACCAGCGCCAGCACCGTGCCGATGCCGATGCCGACCGCGGTCGGCACGCCGACGCCGCCGAGGATCTCGCCGAAGGCACGGCCGATGAGCGGCTCGGCGACGTAGCCGACGAGCAGGCCCGTGACGGTGATGCCGAGCTGGGCGCCGGACAGCATGAACGACGTGCGGTTGGTGACCGCGAGCGCACGCTGGGCGCCCTTGTCGCCCTGCGCCGCGAGGGAGTTCAGCCGCGACCGGTCGACCGCCATGTAGGCGAACTCCTGGGCGACGAAGTAGCCCGTCGCGGCGGTGATGGCGAGCACGACCAGCAGGCCGAGCAGCAGGAGGAGGACCGTGATCACCGCACGCGCCTCTCCGGGTCGCGGGTGGTCACGGTCTGGGGACTTCGACTGGGGTCCATGGCTCTCTCTGTGGAGGGTCGTGATCGATGGGGGAACGAGCCGGCGGGCCGGCGAGTTCCCGACGTGCCGATCGTCTCAGCGCTCGACCTCCCGCGCACATCCATGCGTCGTGGACACTTCCGGGGCGTTGTGGGCCCTTAAGGCGCCCCGGAAGTGTCCAGAAGTCGGGGATGGTCAGGCGTCGACCGACCGCGACGTCCAGACGGCGCCCGTGGGGCTGACCCGGGTGTGCGACGAGCCGACGACGAGCAGGCACTTCATGTCGATGGACTCGGGGTCGAGGTCGGCGAGGGTGGTCACCTGCAGCGACTCCTCGGCGCGCCCGACGTCGCGGCCGACCACGACGACGGTGGAGGGGTCGCGGTGCTCGAGCAGGATCCGCCGCATGTCGGCGACCTGCGTGGTGCGTGAGCGCGAGCGCGGGTTGTAGACGGCGAGGACGAGGTCGGCGTCGGCCACGGCGCGCAGCCGCCTCTCGACGACCGACCACGGCTTGAGCCGGTCCGACAGGCTCATGACGGCGAAGTCGCCGCCGATCGGCGCGCCGGCGCGGGCGGCGACCGCCTGCACGGCCGAGACGCCGGGCACCACGCGGACGGTGACGTCGTGCAGGTGCGGCTGCGCCTCCTGCGCCTCCAGCACCGCGGTGGCCATGCCGAAGACGCCGGCGTCGCCGCCGGACACGACGGCCACCCGCTCCCCCGACCTCGCCAGCTCGAGCGCGTGCGTGGCACGGTCGAGCTCGACCGTGTTGCCCGACGCGTGACGCTGCAGCCCCACCCGCTGCGGCACGCGCGCGACGTACGGCGCGTACCCGACGACGTGCCCGACCTGCGCCAGCTCGTCGGAGGCCTCGGGGGTGAGCCAGGCATCGGGGCCCGGTCCGAGCCCGACGACCACCACCTCCCCCTGGTGCGTGAGGTCGCCGACCGACTCCTCGCCCGGGACGGGCGACGACGACCCGGCTCGCGCCGACGGCGCGGCGTCGTAGCGGGCGCCGTGGCCGTCGCCCGGGACCACGACGAGGGAGAAGTAGGGCACCGACGTCGGGTCGACGTCGGCGACCGGCAGCCAGCGCTGCTCGGGCATCGAGGCACGCTCGACGTAGAGCGCGGTGTCGAGCCGGCCGGCCTGCTCCAGCGCCGAGCGGACGGCCGGGAACGTGCGGCCGAGCTTCATGATGATGGCGCCGTCGGTGTCGGCGAGGCGTCGCGCCAGCTCCGCCTCCGGCAGCGTGCCCGGCAGGACCGTGAGCACGTCGGTCTGGCGCACCAGCGGCGTGGCGGCCAGCGCCGTGGCCGCGGCGAACGCCGGCACCCCCGCCACGACCTCGGTCTCGAACTCCTCGGACAACCGGTCGTGCAGGTACATGAACGAGCCGTAGAACATGGGGTCGCCCTCGGCCAGCACCACGACGTCGCGACCCGCCGCCAGGTGCTCGCGCAGCCGCTGCGCGCACTCCTCGTAGAAGTCGGCCATCGCCCCCGCGTAGCCGCCGGGGTGCTCCGCCGTGCCCGTGGTGACCGGGTACTGCAGCACCTCCTCGACGACGTCCGCCGGCACCAGGCCGTCGACGATGCGCCGCGCGTTCGAGCGCTTGCCCACGCCCTGGTGGTAGGCGACGACGTCGGCGTCGCGGATGAGCCGCGCGGTCTTCAACGTCACCAGCTCGGGGTCACCGGGGCCGACGCCCACGCCCCACAGCCGGCCACTGCTGTCCTGCCGCCCGCCGCCCGACACCCCCGCCGGGCCGACGACGTCTCCGCCGCTCACTCCTTCTCCTGCGCGAGCGCGTTGAGCGCCGACGCCGCCATGGCGGAGCCGCCGCGACGTCCGCGCACGGTCACGAACGGGACGTCGATGCCGTGCGTCTGCGCGAAGGCCGCCAACGCGTCCTTCGACTCGGCCGCACCGATGAACCCCACCGGCACCCCGACGACCGCGGCCGGGCGCGGTGCACCGTCGGCGAGCAGCTCGAGCAGGTGGAACAGGGCGGTGGGCGCGTTGCCGATCGCGACGACGGCACCGTCGAGCCGGTCACCCCACAGCGACACCGCGGCCGCGGAGCGGGTCGTGCCCCACTCCCGCGCGAGGTCGGGCACGCGCTCGTCGCGCAGCAGGCAGAGCACGTCGTTGTCCTTCGGCAGCCGCGCGCGCGTGACGCCCGACGCCACCATCGTCGCGTCGCACAGGATCGGCGCGCCGGCCTGCAACGCCTCGCGGGCCGCCGACACGAGCCGCGGGTGCACGACCATGTCGTCGACGAGGTCGGTCTGGCCCGTGCCGTGGATCATCCGCACGGCCACCTTCTCGGCGTCGGCCGGGATGCCCGTCAGGTCGGTCTCGCGCCGGATGGTCGCGAAGGAGTCGACGTAGATGGCAGCGCCGCTGCCCTCGTACTCGAAGCGCCGGGTGGGGGGTCTCATGCGGTCTCCCTCGACAGGTCGGAGGTCACGGTCAGGTCGGGCACGACCACGCTGCGCCACGGGGTCACGAGCAGCTCGCCCTCGGCCAGCGCGAGCAGCCGGTCGACGTCGGGCCGGCGCAGCACGCCACCCTCGACGGGCACGTGGACGAACCGGCGTCCGTCGTCCTGCAGCCCGGGGCCCTCCGGCAGCGGGAGGGCCCGGACCTGGGTGCGCAGGTCGCGGGCGTGCAGGTCGCCCAGCACGGCCGCGCCGCCGCGCGGCAGGTCGTCGACGTGCCACGTGCCCACGTCGGGACGCATGCGCCGGAAGCGGTGGGCCAGGGCACCCAGCACCTCGGGCAGCGCCTCGAGCGGCACGACCTCGCCCCAGTGCCGACCGGCACGCACCTGCGCGTGACCGTCGTCGACCGCGACCGCGCCGACGTCGAGCGAGCGGTCGACGAGGTCGCCGCGACCGTCGTCGAGGACGACGAGGAACCGTGCCGACAGGTCGGCCAGGTCGGGGTCGGCACACACGAGCGCGTCGTAGCGCTCGGCGACCGGCCGCAGGTCGGCCCGACCGCTCAGCCGACCCGACAGCGGCGAGACCATCACGTTGCGCACGAGCTCGTGGCTGCGGCTCGGCAGCAGGCCGGTCGCCGCGAGGTCGGCCACGACGGGCTCCGGCAGCCTGCCGTCGACGGACGCGATGCCGCGCACCTGCAGGTTGGCGCGGCGCGTCAGCCCGACCGTGCCGTCGCCGTGCCGCTCCGCGACGTCGAGCAGACGCGCGAGGGCCGCCGTGGGCAGCCGACCGCCGACCAGCCGCAGGCGCACCAGCGCGCCGTCGTCGGCGATCCACGGCCGGCACACGCCGGGGCACCGGTCGGCGCGGTCACGTGGGCTCGTCACGCCGTCTCCTCCCCTGTCCCTCGAGCACGGACGGGGGTCCGGCGGCCTGCCGGACCGCTCCAGGACGGCGTCGATCCTGTCACACCGCACCGACGTGACGGGCCTGCCGTCCGGGAGAGCACGCTCACGCGAGCACCCCGGTGAACCGCACGTGCGGCGCGCCGTCGACGCTCTGCACCTGCGCGTCGACGCCGTAGACGTCGGCGATGAGCTCGGTCGTGAGCACGTCGGCCGGACGTCCCGCCGCGCGCACCCGGCCGTCGGCGAGCACCACCAGCGCGTCGCAGTACCGCGCGGCGAGGTTGAGGTCGTGCAGCGCCATCACCGTCGTGGTCGAGGCGGCCCGCACCAGCTCCAGCAGCTCCAGCTGGTGCCTGACGTCGAGGTGGTTGGTCGGCTCGTCGAGCAGCAGCTCGGTCGGTTCCTGCGCCAGCGCGCGGGCGATCTGGACCCGCTGCCGCTCCCCGCCGGACAACGTCGAGTAGGGCCGCTCCAGCAGGTGACCCGTCCGGGTGGTCGCGGCGGAGGCCTCCACGACGGCGCGGTCGGTGGCGCTCAGCGGCGCCCACGACGGCCGGTGCGGGAGCCGACCGAGGCCCACGACGTCGCGCACGGTGGGATCGGTGTCGGTCACGACCTCCTGGTCGACCATCGCGAGCCGACGCGCCACCTGGCGCCGACCCAGGCTCGCGAGGTCGTCGTCGCCGAGGCGCACCACGCCCGACGACGCCGGCCGCAACCCCGCCAGCAGCCGCAGCAGCGAGGACTTGCCCGACCCGTTCGGTCCCAGCAGCCCCACCGTGCTGCCCGGCGCCACGTCGAGGCTCACGCCGTCGACTACGACCTTGCCGCGCACGCCCCACCGGACGTCGACCGCGAGGATGCTCATGCCCGTCCCGCCTCAGCCACGACGCCGCCTCCGCACCAGGATCACGACGAACGCCGGCACGCCCACGAGCGCCGTCGCGACGCCGACCGGCAGCTCCTGCGGCGCGATGACCGTCCGCGCGCCGACGTCGACCCACACCAGGAACACCGCTCCGAGCACCGCCGACACCGGCAGCAGCACACGGTGCCGCGAGCCGACGACCGCGCGCGCGGCGTGCGGCAGCACGAGCCCGACGAACCCGATGGCCCCCGACGTCGACACGATGACGGCCGTCATGAGCGCGGTGACCACGAGCAGCAGCAGCCGGGTGCGCTGCACGGAGACGCCGAGCGCCGAGGCGGCGTCCTCGCCGAACGTGAACGCGTCGAGCGAGCCCGCCGCGAGCCAGCACAGCAGCAGCCCGACGAGCACCACGCTCCCGCACACCACGACGTCGCGCCACGACGCCGTGCCGAGCGAGCCGAGCAGCCAGAACAGCACCCCGCGGGTCTGCTCGGCGTCGGCCGCGGTGAAGACGATGAACGACGTCAGCGCCGAGAACAGCTGCGTGGCCGCGACCCCCGCGAGGATCATCCGGTCGGTCGTGCCGCCGGCCAGCGTGCCGAGCAGCAGCACCAGCGCGAAGGCCAGCAGCGCCCCGACGAACGCACCGGAGGCGAGCGTCGCGGCGCCGGCGCCCACCCCGAGCACGACGATCGCGACGGCACCGGCCGAGGCGCCGGAGGAGATCCCGAGCACGAACGGGTCGGCCAGCGGGTTGCGCAGCAGCGACTGCAGCACCACCCCGCAGAGCGCCAGCCCCGCACCACAGGCGGCCGCCAGCACGGCCCGCGGCAGGCGCAGGTCCCAGATGATCGCCTCCTGGATGCCCGTGAGGCCCGACGGCGCGACGCCCAACCGCGACAGCGCGACCGCGAACGCGTCGCCCGGGCCGAGCCCCGACGGCCCGATCGTCGTCGCGACCGCGATCGAGACCAGCAGGCCCACGAGCGCCGCCGACCACAGGACGGCCGCCCGCCCGGCGCGCGCCGGACGCGACGGACCCGAGGTCGAAGGCGCCGTCCTGCGCAGCGCCGGGGGGAGCAGGGTCACGACGGCTCGTACCCCAGGCTGCGCAGCCCCTCGGCCACCGTCTCGACGGCGTCGACCGTGCGGATCGACGGGTTCAGGGCGGCGCCCGGCAGCAGCACGTACCGCTTCTCGCGCACCGCCGTCATGCGACGGGTGACGGGGTTGGACTCGAGGAAGGCGATCTTCGCGCGCGCCGACTCGGCGGTCTGGCTCTTGCGCGTCAGGTCGCCGATCACCAGCACGTCGGGGTCGGCGGCGGCGATCGACTCCCAGCCGATCTGCGGCCACTCCGCCTGCTGGTCCTCGAAGACGTTGGTCAGGCCGAGCGCGCGGGTCACGATGCCCGGACCGCCGCAGCAGCCCGCACCGTACGGCGCCTCGGCGTTGGCGAACCAGTAGAAGACCGACACGTCGTCGAACGGCGTCCGCGACGCCGCCGCGAGCCGCTGCTGCAGCGACGACACGACCTCCTCGCCACGCTCCTCGGTGCCCGTGAGCGCGGCGAGGTCGCGCACCTCGGCGTAGATCGTCGACATCTCCAGCGGCCGGTCACGCGCGCCGTCGCCCCCGCCGAAGTCGGACTTCTCGCACTCCGCCGCCGACAGGTACGCCGGCACGCCGACGTCGGCCAGCTGCTGCGGCGTCGCGACCCCGCCCTCGCTCAGCGTGTTCGCGAACGACGCCGTCACCAGGTCGGGCTCGGTGGCCAGCAGCTCCTCGAACGACGGCGCTTGGTCGGCCAGCCGGTCGACCTTCTCGTTCTCGTCGGCCAGCGACGGCAGGATCGGGTCGGTCCACCCGGCCGCGCCCACCATGCGGTCGGCGAGCCCGAGGCTCAGCAGGATCTCCGTGCTGCCCTGGTTCAGCGACGCGATGCGCTGCGGCGGCGCGTCGACCGTGATCCGTCGGTCGCAGCGCTCGACGCTGGCGGGGAACCCGGCGGCCTCGGTGCCGCCGGCGTCGGCCGACGACGCCGACGTCGAGGAGCCGCAGCCGGCGAGCAGCGGCGCCGCGAGCGCGGCCGTCGCGAGGAGGGAGAGGGGGCGGCGTGGTCGCATCGCGATCCTTCGCTCAGGGGTCCGTGTCGCGAGACCCGTCGGGAGCCCCGCGGCGGACGCCGCGGGTCGCCACCGGGTGTCGGACTCGGGCCGTGGCCCCTACCGTTGCGCGTCAGTCCCGGACTTCGACCGGGTTCCCTCACGTGGCAGCCGCACCGTAGCACCCGGCCAGCCGGTCCCCCGCTGGTCCCGTTCGCCGCGCCCCCTCGCCGCCCAGGGCCCGGCACCCCGCCGGGGCTATCCGCCGCCCAGGGCCCGGCACCCCTGCCGGGCCCCTCGCCGCCCAGGGCCCGGCACCCCGCCGCTGCTACGGTGAGCGCGCCAGTCACCCTCGCAGAGGGTCAGGGAACCCGGTGCGACCCCGGGACTGACGCGCAGCGGTGTGGGAGACGTGGCGGACCACGACGCCACTGGGAGCTCGCTCCTGGGAAGGCGGTCCGTCACCGCGACCCCGAGTCCGAAGACCTGCTGGCCGCCACCCCACCGGGGCGGCGTCACCCGACTCGGGGCTCTCGCGCACGGAGCCCCCGGACCCGAGACGAGACCCCATGCCCTCCCCCGTCGGCACACGCCCGCGCCGCACCACCGCCCTCCTGGCCACCCTCTGCCTCGCCGCGCCGCTCGCTGCGTGCGGCTCCTCGTCACCACGATCCACCGACGACGCGTCCGCCGCGGCCGGGTTCCCGGTCACCGTCGAGAACTGCGGGCACGACGTCACCGAGACGGCCCCGCCCCGCCGCATCGTCGCCATCAACCAGCCCGCCACCGAGCTGCTGCTGAGCCTCGGCCTCGCCGACCGGATGGCCGGCTACGGCGTCAGCGACCACGACTTCCTGCCGGGGCTGAAGGCCGAGGCCCGCAGGACGAAGGCCCTCGACGCCGAGTTCCCCGGCTTCGAGTCGATGCTCTCGCTCGAGCCCGACCTCGTCTACGCCACGTTCGCCTACGCGTTCACCGGCGAGGGCGTCGCGCCCCGCCGGAAGTTCGACGAGGTCGGCATCCCCACGTACCAGTCGCCCAGCGAGTGCGGCGGCCAGGACGCCCAGCACGACGAGCCGCTCACCCTCGACGACCTCTACGCCGAGATCGGCGACGTGTCGCGCCTGACCGGCGTCGAGGACCGCGGCGACCGGCTCGTCGCCGAGCTGCGGGAGCGGGCCCGGAAGGTGACCGTCGACCTCGACGCCGACGACGTGACGCTCGGCTGGTGGTACGCGTCGACGAAGAGTCCCTACATGGCCGGGTGCTGCGGCGCCCCGGGGCTGATGACGCGCGCGGTCGGGGCCACGAACGCGTTCGGCGACAACGAGCGGCTCTGGCCCGAGACGAGCTGGGAGTCGATCCTCGACGCCGACCCGACCGTCCTCGTGCTCGCCGACCTCGAGCGCGGTGGCGACGGCGACAGCGCGGAGGCCAAGATCCGCTTCCTCGAGTCCGACCCCGTCGCGCGTCAGCTCACCGCCGTCAAGAAGCGTCGCTACGTGGTGCTCGGCGGCACCACGATGGACCCGTCGATCCGCAACGTCGACGGGATCGAGCAGCTCGCGCAGGGTCTGCGCGACCTGGGCGTCGTGCCCGACGGGCGCTAGCCGAGGACCTCCGACAGCAGAGCGACGTCGCGCAGCAGGAGGGCGGCGGAGCGCACGAGCGGGACGGCCGCGAGCGCGCCGCTGCCCTCGCCCAGACGCAGGCCGAGGTCGAGCAGCGGCTCGAGGCCGAGCTTCTCCAGGGCGAGCGACTGCGCCGGCTCGGTGGAGCGGTGCCCGGCGGCGAACCACGCCGACGCACCCGGCGCGAGGTCGTCGGCGGTGAGCGCGCACGCCACCGAGATCAGCCCGTCGAGCAGCACCGGCACACCGGCCTGCGCCGCCGCGACCAGGAAGCCGACCGTCGCGGCGAGATCGGCGCTGCCG
>NZ_LUNH01000007.1:0-17091 GCF_001628525.1 Aeromicrobium sp. REDSEA-S38_B2
CCCTACGCCTGAACACCCGCCCACGCCAGACCCTCGGATGGAAGACTCCAGCCCAGACCCTCAACGAAGGGCTACTTGCAACAACCGGTTGAGCCCAACGACGGTCATGATCGCGACTACTGCCGGAATGTGACGGAGTTCGAGCAGAGCGGGCATGCCGCTGTCCTGCTTCGCCGCTCCCTGCGCAAACGCTCGGATACCGGTACGCCAGGGGTCGAGATCGTTCCCAGTGCCCCATCTCGTCGCGACCTGGAGGGAGGCGCAAAAGGGTTCGGATAGCTTCCAGAGGTCGTGCGCCTGGGCCGCGACCTTCACGTAGATCTCTTCTCCTAAGCCCTCCATAGGCCCTGCAACGCGGTCCCTATCCGCTACGACTTCACTAACCCTCTGCACCTCTCGGGAGATCAACTCGTCGAGCTCGATACGCCGCGCCTGCTCCAGCAACATGTCTTTGGTCATGCGTCGCAGCAGGTCCGGGCGGTTCACCGCCGTGGCCTGCTCTACGGCCGCCATGGCCGTCGCAGCATCGAGGCGCTTTTCGCCCATCAGGCGATGGATGGTCGTCACCAGCTCGACAGATTCTCTTGTGTACTGGTCGCCGAAGAGGTCGGAGTAGTTGAGGTCGCCCAAGACCCGCCCCGCCCCCAGGTCCCATTCGGGAACCGGCCCCCCGTCGAAACGCACAGGAATCAGCCAGGTTCGCCCTGGAGGCATTTTGCGGAACTCTTCGACTGCGAGAGTCAGTTCTTCGTTCTGGTACGACTTTTCGCGCGCACGCGACTCATCGGAAAAGCAAGCTAGGAACACGAGGGAGCCGTCCCGCACCGCTTCACGGATCTTCGCTTTCCAGATGTCCCCAGGTCCTAGAGACTTGCGATCTCTCCAGTAAGGAATCTGCGCCGCTTCAAGGACTTCGCACAGTCGATCGACGGCCTCCGTGTCTTCCTTCACGTATGACAGGAAGACGTGCTTTCCATCGACATCGCTCATGCGTTCGACCATATACGTCGGAGGGGACAACTAACGGCCTCACGCAATTGACTCGCAGGGCAGCGGACGTCGAGTCGGAGGCATAGTTCGTATCGCGAAGCGGGCCTTCGTGACATTCACCGACACTACGTTGAGCCCGAGGTAGCTGCTGCCTCCTCTTCGGGGCAGTGCTTCTGGGGCCGCTCGTGTGTTGCCGGGACAAATGTCACTGCGCCTGTCGGCCAGGCGAAACGTATCGACGTCTTCACCCCAAGATCTCGGCGCTGGCACCCGACCTAGAGGACTGGCCCCAAGAGTCGGGTGCTCAATGGAGGGCACCCGACGTCAGGATCAGACGGCGACGCCCTCCGGCCCGTCCGTCGCCAGCTCGTCGTGCTTGACGTTCAGCAGCAGCCAGATGATGGCCGAGGCGGTCCAGATCATGAAGGCGCCGACGAGGAACGCGTGGGTCGCGCCCTCGGTGAAGGCGGCCTGGCCGATGAGGGCGTTCAGTCGGTCGGCGGCGTCGGGGGAGGGGGCGGCACCCGACCCGGACGTGGCCTGGAGGGCGCCGCCGATCTCCTCGCCGCGGTTGGTCGAGAAGTGCAGGGCGACGGTGGACAGTGCGGCCAGGCCGATGGCGCCGCCCACCTGCTGCATGGTGTTGAGCACGCCCGAGCCGATGCCGGACTCCTCCGAAGGGATGCCGTGCACGGCCACCAGGGTCATCGTCACGAACACCAGGCCCATGCCGAACGCCATCAGGATGATGAACGGCGCGATCGCGGTCCAGTAGTTCACGTCGTCGCTCAGCGAGCCGCTGCCACTTGCGATGCGCAGCAGGTGGGCGGGGCTGTCGTCGACGCTGATCCGCGAGAAGCCGAACAGGGCGATGCCGGCCAGGATCGTGCCGACTCCGGCGATGAACCGCGGGTCCATGCGCGCGATCAGCTTCGACGAGAGGGTCGCGCCCATGACGATGCCGACCGTGAACGGCAGGAACGCGAAGCCCGTGTGCAGCGGGCTGTAGCCGAGCACGTTCTGGACGAACAGCGACAGGAAGAAGAACATCGCGAACATGGCCGCCGGGGTGATCATCATCGAGGCGAACGCGACCGAGCGGGCGCGGCTGGCGAAGATGTCGAGGGGCAGCAGCGGGCTCTTCACCGAGCGCTCGATCACGATGAAGCCGACGAGCAGCACGGCCGAGACGACCAGCGGCACGACGGTCGAGGTGTCGCCCCAGCCGTAGCGCTCGTCGCCGGCCCGGGACAGGCCGAAGACCAGCGCGGCCAGACCGAGGGTGCCGCTCAGGGCGCCGGGGATGTCGAGCGGCAGGCGCTGCGGCTTGCTCTCGGGCAGGAACCGCGGCGCCAGGAACGCCGCCACCAGGCCGATCGGCACGTTGATGAGGAACGTCAGCCGCCAGCCCTCGAGGTTGCCCAGCTCCAGGCCGGTCAGCCAGCCGCCGAGGATCAGGCCGATCGCCGCGCCCACACCCGACAGCGCGGCGTAGACGCTGAACGCGCGGTTGCGCAGGGGGCCCGCGGGGAAGGTCGTCGTGATGAGCGCCAGGGCGGCGGGAGCGGCCAGCGCCGCGCCGATGCCCTGCAGGCCGCGCGACGCGAGCAGCATCGGCTCGTTCTGGGCGAGTCCGCCCAACGCCGAGGCGACGGCGAACACGACGAGGCCGGTCATGAAGATCCGGCGACGACCGTAGAGGTCGGCCAGGCGGCCGCCGAGGAGCAGCAGGCCGCCGAACGCGAGGGCATAGCCCGTGACGATCCACTGCAGGTTCGCCTGGCCGATCTTCAGGTCGGTCGCGATGTAGGGCAGGGCGATGTTGGCGATCGTCGCGTCGAGCACGACCATCAGCTGCGCGATGCAGATGATGACGAGCGCCCAGCCCAGCCGGCGGTTCGTCTCGGGAGTGAGGTCCTCCGGCTCGGTGAGGTGACTCCCGGCGTCGGGGGTGGTGTCGGTCATGAGGGGTCCTTGGGGGTCTGGTCGGGGGAGTGGCGCAGGACGGCGGGGAGGATCACCTGGTCGATGACGGCGGCGACCCTCTCGGGGGTGGGCACCTCGCCGAGGACGAACTCGCGGTGCAGCACGATGCCGGCAAGGGCCGGCCCGACGATGTCGAGGTCGACATCGTCGCGGACCTCACCACGCTCGCGGGCACGGGCGAAGAGCTCCTGGGTCGCCTCGACCTTGGGGCCGAGGACCCGGGTGCGGAAGCCGTCGGCGAACTCGGCGTCGCGGCCGAGGGCCGTGAGCACGGCGCTGAAGATCGCGATCTGACGCTCGTCGGTCAGCCCCCCGCGACCGCAGTGCGAGGCGAGGAGGTCGCCGCGCAGGCTGCCGGTGTCGGGCACGGCCGCGAGAGGACCCTTCTGGGCGAGGACGGCCTCCAGGACGAGGCTGGCCTTGGTGTCCCAACGGCGGTACAGCGTGGCCTTCGACGCTCGCGCGGCGGAGGCCACGGCGTCCATCGTCAGGCGGTCGTAGCCGACGTCGGCCAGGACGTCGAGCGCTGCCTCGAGGATCTCGTGCTCACGCTCGCCCTCCACGCGAGGACGGGCGGCTGCGGCTTCGGCCGGGGTCATGGTGCTCCTGGTGCGACGGTCGCGGATGAAACGAAACGGTATCGTTCTTTCCGATGGTACGGGCACGTTTCATCGCGGCGCAACCCCTGCGCGTCGAGGATCCTCGACGCGCTGCTCGGCGTCACCGCTGGTCGCGTGTCGGCTTCGTCCGTCGGGTCGGGGTGGCGCTGCGGGGATCGTCGGGCCAGGCGTGCTTCGGGTAGCGCCCACGAAGGTCGGCGCGGACGCCCGGGTAGCCGTTGTCCCAGAAGGAGTCGAGGTCGGCGGTGACCGCGGCGGGTCGACGCGCGGGGGAGAGCAGGTGCAGCAGCACCGGGATCCTGCCGTCCGCCAGGGTCGGCGTCGCGGTCCAGCCGAAGACCTCCTGCAGTCGGACCGCGAGCACGGGCTGCTCCTGGGCGTAGTCGATCCTCACGCTCGACCCGCTGGGGACCTCCACCCGCTCGGGCGCCAGGTCGTCGAGCCGGCTCGCGTCGGGCCAGGGCAGGAGGGCGCGCAGGGCCGAGGTGACGTCGATGCGGCGGAGGTCCTGGGCGGAGCGGACGCGCGCGAGCTGCGGTCCGAGCCACGACTCGAGGGTCTCGGTCAGGGCGTCGTCGCTGACGTCGGGCCACGGGGCGCCGATCGCGCGGTGGAGGAAGTCGAGACGGGCGCGGAGGGCGGTGGCCGACTCCGACCAGGTGAGCAAGTCGATGCCCTCGACCTCCAACGCCTCCCGGATGGCTGCGGTCACCGCGTCGGCCGGCGGGTCCTTGATCGGGACCGACGAGAGCTCGATCGCGCCGAGCAGCGTGCGGCGGCGCGCCCGCACCCGACCGTCGACCCAGGTGACCTCGTCGACCTCGGTCCACGACGAGCCCGCGGCCTCGAGCGCGAGGTCCTCGGTGAGGGGCGCGGCCGAGCGGATGCGGGCCTCGCGCTGCCCGGACCGTCGGTCGGCGTCGGCGACAGCCAGCCACTCCAGGCCAGCCAGCGGGCTGGGGTCGCGGGGGTCGAAGGCAGCGCCGGTGCCGCCGGTCATCAGGTACACCGATCCGCCCGCGCGCTTCCGCGCGACGCGGTCCGGGTGGGCGAGAGCCACGACCAGGCCGACGGCGACGTCGTCGGTGAGCGATCGTGCACCGGTCGCCTCTTTTGCGTGCTCCTTCGCGATGGCCTCGAGCCGCTTCACCTGGTCGCGCCACGGCCCCGACCGGTGGCCCGAGCGCAGCGAGCGGAGCGCCGCGACGAGGTCGCCGCCGGGTGAGCGGACGTCCTCGCCCAGCATCGCCACCACCTCGGCCGCCCGCCGGGCCCCGACGAGTGGGGACCCGTCGATGAGCGCTCGCGCGAGCCGCGGGTCGACGGGCACGCTCGCCATCACGCGGCCGCGGGCGGTCGCTCGTCCGTCGTCGGTGGTCGCGCCGAGCTCAAGGAGCGTCTGCCGTGCCGTGGCCAGGGCGTGCTCGGGCGGCTGGTCAAGCAGGGCCAGGTCGCGCACGTCGTCGCTGCCCCAGCAGGCCGCCTCCAGCGCGAACGCGGTGAGGTCGGCGGTGGCGATCTCGGGCTCCGGGTGGTCGGCCAGGCGGGCGTGCTCCTCCTTCGACCAGCAGCGCAGCACGGCACCCGGTCCGAGACGTCCGGCGCGACCCGCCCGCTGCTCCGCGGCCGCCTTGCTCACCGCCACCGTCACGAGCGACGAAAGCCCGCGACGGTGGTCGGTGCGCGGCTCGCGCGAGAAGCCGGCGTCGACGACGACCCGCACGCCCGGCACGGTCAGCGACGACTCCGCGACCGCGGTCGAGACGACGACCCGGCGACGCGGACCTTCGCTGAGCGCACGGTCCTGCTCCGCGCCGGGCAGGCGTCCGTGCAGGGGGCGCACGTCGGCGTCGACGTCGTGCAGCCGGCGCATGGTCGCGTCGACCTCCGCGACGCCCGGCACGAAGACGAGCACGTCGCCCTCGTGCTCGGCGAGCGCCCGGCGGACGGTCGAGGCGACGTGGTCGTGGAAGGCCGGGGTGATGCCGCGGTCGTCGGTCCGACGCACGCCGGGAGGCGCCGAGGACCACATGGACTGCACGGGGTGCAGGGCGCCCGGGACGTCGACCACCGGCGCCGGCTCCTCGACCGAGGCCAGCAACCCTGCAGTCCGCTCCGCCTCGACGGTGGCCGACATCGCGATGAGGACGAGGTCGTCGCGCAGGTTGGCGCGGACGTCGACGAGCAGCGCGAGGGTCAGGTCGGCGTCGAGGTGGCGCTCGTGCACCTCGTCGAGCACGACCGCGCCGACGCCGGCCAGCTCGGGGTCGTGCTGGATGCGTCGCAGCAGGAGCCCGGTGGTGACGACCTCGACCCGCGTGCGCCGACTCGTCTTCCGGTCACCGCGGACGGCGTACCCGACGGTCTCGCCGACCGGCTCCCCGAGCAGGTGCGCCAGCCGTCGCGCGGCGGCGCGAGCGGCGATCCGGCTCGGCTGCGTGACGACCACGCGACCCTCGACGGCCACCGCGACCGCAGGCGGGACGAGCGTCGTCTTGCCGGTCCCGGGAGGAGCCTGGACCACCGCGACGCCCCGACCTCGCACCGCCTCGCCCAGCGCAGCCAGCCCCGCGACGACCGGCAGGTCGGGCGGCGCGGCGAGGAGGTTGTGGAGCGGGTCGGGCACGTGTGCAGTGTGCCTGAGGGGTGCTGCCGCGATCTCGAAAGATTGCAAAGCAAGCGATCTCTCTTCTGAAAGCTTGCTTTGCGGTCAGGCTCTTCCGCTGGCGAGGTCGACGTGCTCGTTACTTCCGGCACAGTTCTTTCTGTCGGTGGAGGTAGGGATGCTGACCGTGTGTCGAGCTCACCTCCTACCGCGACCGCCGGATACCCAACTTTTGATGCCGACGCCTTCACGTCGGCTACTCAAACGTGGATGCAGGGGCAGCCGGAACCGGCAAAGGCTCAAGTTCGTCCGGCGGCAGAGGGCGGCAATCCCCTCGCTTCGGCATTGCTTGCTTGGTTTCTGCATCAGCAGGGAGAAGCCGGCTGGCGAGAGGCGATCCCATTCGCAGAGACTGCGGTGCGGGGAGGGTTTCCACAGGCGGCCGGATATGTCGTTGGCACGATGATGGGAGATCCATCTCTTCGGTCGAAGGCGGTTGACCTCGCTCGACTCGCGGCCCCACTCGGCCTCAACTATGTCGATCCTCTCGGTCAAGCGGTCAACTTCGCTCAGCAAGGGGATGTCGCGGGAGTGGGCGCGATGACTTCGCTGCCCTGGACGACTCCGTTTCCAATCGAAAGTGATCAGTGGACGACCGTGCTGGAGGCCGCCAGGTCGTCGTCGTCCGCAATCGACTCTGTGCGCAAAGAGGCGGAGGATCGTGCAGAGAAGTTGCGATCAGCTGCCGATGAGCTCTCAGAGCACTTCGAGAGCAGCAAGGCAAGCATCGACTCGCAATCGTCTCGCTTGAAAACCCTGATCACCCAGACCACTAACGCGCAAGCCTCCTCTTTTTTCGACTCGGAGGCGCAGGCTGCCGAGGGGCAGGCCAACAAGGCGTGGAATGTGGGAATTGGGATCGTCGTGTTCGGCGCTTTCCTCTCTCTCATTCCCCTGATTGCTCACTACTGTGCCCTCTTCGGCGGTCATGGTCTTCGGCTGTCGGAGACTCAAGTCCTCGGAGCCCATTTGACCGCCGCACTGGCTTTGGCTGCGGTCGCGGGCGTGCTGTTGACGCGGTCTCGGGTACGCGACAGAAACCGACAGCGAAATCGGGACCTCTCCGTGGCTCTCAACACCATGTTCGCCTACGGGGAGCAGATCGAGGACGCGACGGAGCGGCAACGTTTCATTCACGACATGGGTCGGACGGTGATCGAGGCGTATCTGCAACAAGACTCAGCGGGTCCTGATGATGGGCTCTCGGGCATTCTGAGTGCCCTCATCAGGCGATAGTCAGCACCACGGTTGTCCTGCCGGATGAAACCGGTCGTGCGGTGAGTCTTGTCGCTCAGGGAGGGCGACGCTGACCGGACGGTCGGCCTTGGTGACGGCCGTTCACTGCGAAGTGTCGCGTAGAGACTGAATCGTGCTCTCAGCGGCACATTTGCGCTGCAGCTGCGTCTCAACTCGCACGAAAGTCACGTATAGAGGCGAACTCGGTCATGATGCTTCCTCGCGACGAACGTCGAGAGCCACCCTGGACCTCCGGGCGATCCCCGGACGCCGTCGCGGTACGCCACGTGGTCGTGGACGCGGGCCCAGAAGGCTCGCGGCGACCCGCTGGGCGACCGCCCGTCCTGCGACCGAGCGAGGCCCCGATGACCGAGCTGCTCCCTGCCCCCACGTCCGCCGACACCTCCGCGACCCTGCGGGAGGTGGCCGAGCGAGTGCGGTGGATCGCCACCGCCATCGTCGACGCCGCCAACCACGGGCGGCCGAACGCATCGGGGGTGAAGGTCGGCGGGCACCAGGCGTCGAGCGCGTCGATGGTCGACATCATGACCGCCCTGTGGTTCTCCGAGCTGGAGCGCGACGACCGGGTGTCGGTCAAGCCGCACGCCTCGCCGGTGCTGCACGCCGTCAACTACCTCCTCGGCGACCTCGACGCCTCCTACCTCGGGCGGCTGCGCGAGAAGGGCGGCCTGCAGAGCTACCCCAGCCGGCTCAAGGACCCCGACACTCGGCATCGGCGCGACGGCCGCGATCTGGGCCGCGCTCGCGCACCGCTACCTCGACTCGCGCGTCGCCGACGTCGCCCCCGCAGGACGGTTCATCAGCCTCGTCGGCGACGCGGAGCTCGACGAGGGTGCCGTGTGGGAGGCCGTCGCCGACCCTGCCGTCGCCGGGCTCGGCGAGGTGCTGTGGGTGGTCGACGTCAACCGCCAGTCGCTCGACCGTGTGGTGCCGGACGTGCAGGTCCACCGCCTCGAGGGGATGTTCGAGGCCGCGGGCTGGCAGGTGCTCACCCTGGCGTGGGGCCGGACGATCACGTCCCTCTTCGAGCGCCCCGGAGGCGCCGACCTGCGCCGCCGGCTCGAGTCGATGCCCAACGAGGAGTACCAGCGGATGCTGCGCGCCGACCCGGCCGAGCTGCCCGACCGCATCCTCGGCGACGACGCCAGCGCGGAGCTGACGGCGCTCGTCGGGTCGCTGTCCGTCGCCACCCTCGCCGAGGCCGTGCGCGACCTGGGCGGGCACGACCTCGACCTCCTCGTCGACACGTTCCGCCACGTCGACACGCACCGACCGACGGTCGTCCTCGCCTACACGATCAAGGGCCGCGGGCTGCCGATCGAGGGCCACCCGGCCAACCACTCCGCGCTGCTCACCGAGGAGCAGATGGACGCCTACGCTGCGGAGGTCGGTGCCGACCGCGCCGACCCGTGGCGGGCGTTCGAGCCCGGCTCCGCCGCCGACCAGCTCTGCCGCCGACGGGGTGAGGCGCTGCGCCGCGAGCCCGTCGCCACACCGACCGTCGACGCCCTGCCCGTGGCCCTGGGCCGGTCGCACCGCGCCCCGGTGTCGACGCAGGCCGCACTCGGCCGGTTCCTCGTCGACCTCACGCGCGAGGCGCCCCAGGTCGCGGGGAAGGTCGTCACCTGCAGCCCCGACGTCGCCTCCTCCACCAACCTCGGCGGCTGGATCAACAAGACCGGTGTCTGGTCGGCGCAGGACCGACGCGACTGGTTCGCCGACGACGCGCAGCGCACGCTGCGCTGGGCCGAGGGCACCGGAGGTCAGCACATCGAGCTCGGCATCGCCGAGGTCAACCTGGTGGGCCTGCTCGGCGAGCTCGGCACCACCTGGAGCCGGTGGGGCGAGCGGCTCATCCCGCTCGCGACGCTCTACGACCCCTTCGTCGCCCGGGCGCTCGAGCCGTGGTCGTACGGCATGTACGCCGGCGGCCAGTCGATCCTGGTCGGCACGCCCTCGGGCGTCACGCTCGCGCCCGAGGGCGGCGCGCACCAGTCGATCACCACCCCGTCGATCGGGCTCGAGCAGCCCGGCTGCGTCGCGTGGGAGCCGGCGTTCGCGCAGGACCTCGAGTGGTGCCTGCTCGCGGCGATGGGCCAGGTGGGCCGGCCCGACGGCACGTCGGCGTACTTCCGACTGTCGACCCGTCCGCTCGACCAGACGGCAGCCCGCCTCCCCGACGACCCCGACCTGCTCGAGCGACGTCGACGGCACGCCGTCGCGGGCGGCTACCGGCTGGGCGACCCCGCTGGTGGTGACGACGTGACCCTCGTCGGCGTCGGCGCGGTCATGCCCGAGGTGCTGGCCGCCGCCGACAGGCTCGCGTCAGTCGGCGTCCGGGCGGGCGTCGTGTGCCTCACCAGCCCCGACCTCGTCTACCGCTCCTACGACGCGCGCGGTCGCGTGGGCGCGCACCACGCGAGCGACATCGCGGAGGTGCTGTTCCCGGCCGCGCACCCCGCCCCGCTGGTCACCGTGATGGACGGCCACCCGCACACGCTGTCGTTCCTCGCCGGCCTGCGAGGCGACCGGCTGGTCGGGCTCGGCGTCCGCGAGTTCGGCCAGTCGAGCGACGTCGACGACGCGTACCGCCTGCACGGCATCGACACCGCCTCCATCGTCGATGCCGCGCTCACCCTCGCCGGACGGTGACCGTCCGCCGGCACCCGTGGTCGGAAGCAGGCCTGCCCTACCCTGGGTGCCTCCGACAGGGAGGTGCGTGATGGCGCAGGCCGGTGACGGGTCGCGGGCGACCCCACGGGCGGCACGTCTCGACGACGTCGACCGCCGTCTGCTCGACCTGCTGCGCCGCGACGCGAGGGCGCCGGTCAGCGAGCTGGCGCGGGCGGTGAACCTGTCGCCCGGCCCGGTCAGCCGCCGGATCGACCGCCTCGAGCGGATCGGCGTGATCAAGGGCTACGTCACCGTCGTCGACGACCGGGCCGCCGGCGACCTCGACGCGTTCACCGAGATCCGGCTCACCGGCGACACCGAGACCGGCGAGCTCGAGCAGCTCCTACGCGGGATCGAGGAGGTGCAGAACGTCTTCACCATCGCGGGCGACCCCGACGTGCTCGTTCGGCTGCGCGTGCACGACGTCGACCACCTGCAGCGGGTGGTCAACCGCATCCGCCGCACCGGACGCACCACGCACACGAAGACGCTCATCGTCATGCGCGACTGGGCGCGCGGCGAGGACCTCGACGACTGACCGAGGAGCCGTCAGGCCGGCGGCTCGGGGAGCGCGTCGAGGCTGGTGAGCAGCACGTCGACCGCCCACGTGGTGAGCGTGCCGACGTCGAGCGTGTCGTCGGCCGCCACCTCCTCGGCGCACGTGTCGAGCACGGCCACCCAGCTGCTCATCGCCACCCGGTGCAGGGGGGAGAGCGGCTGGGGCAGGCCGACGACCTCGGCCACCGTGGCCGCGCCCTCGAGCCGCGCCTCGCGCAGCAGCTGCCGCACCTCCGGCTGTGCCGCGGCGGCGCCGTGCAGGAGCGCGAGGTACCCCTCGCGATAGGTGGCGAGGAACTCCAGGTGGCGCCCGACGAAGCCCTCGAGCCGCTCCCGGACGGTGGTCTCGTCGGGGCGAGGCGCCTGGTGCGCGCTCACCTCGGCGAGCACCTGCCGCAGCGCCTCGGCCGCGATCCCGCGCTTCCCGCCGAAGTAGTACGACACGAGCCCGTGCGCCACGCCTGCGCGCGCGGCGACGTCGCCGACGCCCACGTCGTCGTAGCCACGCTCGACGAACAGGGCGATGGCGGCGTCGAGGAGTGCCTGGCGCCGGTCCACGCGGGGTGGTCGCGGCGTCCGTGCCTGGTCCTGCGTCGTCACGCCACCACAGTAGGCCACCCGTCTCGATCTTGACGACTGGTCAAGTTCTTGACTCACGATCAAAAAGCGTCCTACGGTTGGGGGAGAGAGCCGTCGACGAAGGAGCACCTGTGGCGACCAACCTGCTGCGATACCGGACCGGCGCGTCCGCGGACCCGGCCTGGGGCGTGCTCGGTGTCGACGGCTTCGTCGCCCCGCTCGACGGCGCCTACGCCACCACCGGCGACCTCGTCGAGCACGGCGAGGACGACTGGCGGGCTCGTGCCGCCGAGTCCGGCTCGGTCGCGCTCGACGACGTCGAGGTGCTCTCGCCGGTCACCACCCCGTGCCGCGTGATGTGCCAGGGCGTGAACTACCGCGAGCACGCGATCGAGTCGGGGATGGACCCCGACGCCCTCGACTTCAACCTGTTCTTCGACAAGACCGACGCGTCGGTCACCGGACCGTTCGACGACGTCGTGCGGCCGGCCCACGTGCGCCTGCTCGACTACGAGATCGAGATGGCCCTGGTGCTGCGCAGCCGCGTGCGCGGGCCGGTCACCGTCACGCGCGATAACCTCGCCGACCACGTCTTCGCCGTGACCGTCGCCAACGACCTCTCCGCCCGCGACGTCCAGCTGCCGCAGGGCCAGTTCCTCAAGGGCAAGAGCTACCGCGGGTTCTGCCCGGTGGGCCCGTACCTCACCGTCCTGGAGCGCGACGAGATGAGCCTCATCGACGAGCTCGACCTGACGCTCGCGGTCAACGGCGAGGTGCGCCAGCACGACAGCACGCGCCACCTGCTCCACAAGCCGGCCGAGACCCTGACCGAGCTGAGCACCTTCTGCGACCTCGACCCCGGCGACCTGCTGCTCACCGGCACGCCGTCCGGCATCACGGCGGGCTCGCCGCCCGCCGTCGTGCGACGTCTGGCCACCGCGATCCTCGGCGAGCGTCGGCTCTGGCAGGCGTTCGTGCGCACCAACCTGAAGAAGCCGTACCTGGTGCCGGGCGACGTCGTCACGGCGTCCATCAGCCACCCGCTGGGAGCCGCCGACCTCGGCACCCAACGCACCACCATCGTCGCCCCACGCGACGTCTGACGCCCCGAGAGGACGACCATGGCACAACAGGACGAGCGCACCGCCGAGCGCACCCCCGGTCCCTGGGACGAGGCCCCCGACTTCCTCGCCCACTGGGTGGTCAAGACGGCCCGGCGGCGCGAGATGACCGAGTGGTACGCCACCGTGTTCGGCGCGCGCGTGGTGCACGAGGACTCCGAGCTCACGTTCCTGAGCTGGGACCACGAGCACCACCGGTTGGCGCTGATCGGCGTGCCCGGCTTCGTGCGGTTCCTGTTCCCGTTCGCGCGGTACCGCCGCAAGATCTACGGCGTCGACCACCTGGCCGTGCAGTTCCTCTCCATCGAGAAGCTGCTCGACACCTACGAGCGGCTGAAGGGTCGCGGGATCGATCCCGTCTGGGCCATCAACCACGGTCCGACGACGTCGCTCTACTACGAGGACCCCGACGGCATCCGCCTGGAGTTCCAGGTCGACAACTTCCCGACCATCGAGGAGACGGCCGCCTTCTTCGGCACGAAGGAGTTCGAGAGGAACCCGATCGGCACGATGTTCGACCCCGACTACCTGCTCGCGCGGCTGCGCCGGGGCGACGACCCCGCCGACCTCCTGGTGCCGGGCGCGGGCACCCCGCCGGGGCAGAAGCCGCGGACCAACAAGAAGACGATCACGTGGAAGACGCTCTGACGGTGCCCGGCCCGCCCGTGACGATCGTCGGTGCGGGCGCGGCCGGCTCGACCCTCGCCCTGCTGCTGGCCAGCCGCGGCGTCGCCACCACCGTCCTCGAGCGTCGACGTCAGCCGCTGACGCACCCCGCGGCCCACGTCGTGAACGCGACGTCGCTGGAGATCTGGGAGAAGGCCGACCCGCTGCTCGCGTCGACCGTGGCCGCGCTGAGCCCGCCGCTGTCCGAGCTCGGCACGATCCGCTGGGCGTCGGACCTGCACGACCCGATCGCCGACCTCAACTTCCTCGACGACGCCGACGAGGTGGCTGCCGTCCGGACGTACAGCCCGTACCTGCGATCGCACGTGGGCCAGCACCAGCTGATGCGCGAGCTGTGGGCCGCGCTCGACCGCGCACCGCTCGTCACGTTCGTGCGCGGCGTGGAGGTCGAGGACCTGAGCGTCCTGCCCGACGGCACGCAGCGCGTCGGGCTGACGTCCGAGCTCGGTCGTGAGGACGTCGACAGCGCGTTCGTCGTGGCGGCCGACGGTGCCAACAGCCGGCTCCGCGACGTCGCCCGTCTCCGGCTCGAGGGGCCCGTGCTCGCGCGCATGGGCAGCGCGTTCTTCCGCGCCCCCGACCTCTACCCGGCCGGTGCGACCCGACCGCTGCTCACCTGGATCTATCGGCCCGACTTCGCCGGCGTGATGATCGCCCACGCCGACGACTGCTACGTGCTCATGACGGTCTACCTGCACCCGGGGCAGGAGGTCGCGCAGTCGAGCCGGACGTACTGGGAGTGGATGGTGCCCACCATCCTCGGCCGCGACCACGACGTCGAGATCCGCTCCACCGGCACGTGGGAGATGACCTCGCAGGTCGCCACCTCCTTCCGGCGCGGGCGCCTGATCCTCGTCGGCGACGCGGCGCACCGCTTCCCGCACACGGGCGGTTTCGGGCTCAACAGCGGCGTGCAGGACGCCGACAACCTCGCCTGGAAGCTCGACGCCGTGCTGAGCGGCGAGGCGAGCACGTCGCTGCTCGACACGTACGAGCAGGAGCGGCGACCGGTCGTCGAGCGGTTCGCGGAGTACAGCGTCGCGAACCACCTGCGGCTCGACGAGGTGACGAAGGTCGTGGGGGTGACCAACCGCTCGCTCCGGCAGGCCACGCGTGCCGTCAGCAGCCCGCCGCTCTCGTGGCTGCCGGCCCGCGTCATGGCGCCTCTCGCCGAGCGCGCCACGCGCCTGCAGCTCGGGCGCACGGCGGCCCTGCGGGGCACCACGGCGGCCGGCGAGCGCGCACGGCAGCACGTCGTCGACACCGTGCCGGGCCAGATCGAGCACTTCGTGGCCACCGGGCTGGAGTTCGGCTACGCCTACGGGGGTCGGCTGGTGGACCGCGAGCCCGGCGAGCAGCCCGTGGTCGACGAGGGCGTCCTGCGGCACCGCCCCACCACCTGGCCGGGCTGCCGCCTGCCGTACCTGCCGCTCGACGACGGACGCTCCGTCCACACGCTCGTCGAGGACCGCGGGCTCACCCTGCTGACGTTCGACCCCGACGCATGGGAGTCGTGGGTCGAGGCAGTGGGGGAGCGCCTGCCCGTCCCGGTCGTGGTGCGGGAGGTGCGACCGGCCGGCCCGCGCCCCGACGCGGTCCGGCTCCTCGAGGTGGGGGAGCGCGGCGCCGTCGTGGTGCGCCCCGACGGCCACGTCGTCTGGCGCTCCGGTCAGCCTCCGCTGCAGTCGGGCGTGCGGCTGGCGCTGTTCCTGCACCGGTCGTGGGGGCCCGTCTGGTCGGGCTCCGCGGCGCGCGCCACGGCGGCCCGCTGACCTCACGGGACGCCAGGGCGGTGCGCGACGAGACCCGTCGTTCCGCCAGAATCCCTCCATGCCCCTGAACTGGACCCTGCACCACGACGGCAAGACGATCCCCGACGGCGAGATCGTCCGGCCGGGCGAGCGGCTGACGTGGCCGCGGACCATCGGGCTCGGTGCGCAGCACGTGGTGGCGATGTTCGGCGCGACGTTCCTGGTGCCGACGATCACCGGGTTCCCGGTCACGGCCACGCTGTTCTTCTCCGGCCTCGGCACGATCCTGTTCCTCGTCCTCACGCAGAACCGGCTGCCCAGCTACCTCGGGTCGTCGTTCGCGTTCCTCGCGCCGATCGGCGCGGTTGCCGCGTCGGGTGCGTCGATCGAGGTGGCCATGTTCGGGATCCTCGTCACGGGCGTGCTCCTCGCCGTGGTGGGGGCGATCGTCGTCCGGACCGGCATCGGCTGGATCAACGCCCTCATGCCGCCCGTCGTGGCAGGCTCGATCGTGGCGCTCATCGGCTTCAACCTCGCGCCCACGGCGATCAAGAACGCCCAGGCCGGGCCGTGGATGGCGGTCGTCACCCTCGTCGTCCTCGTGCTCACCGTCGTCGTGTTCAAGGGACTCGTCGGACGGCTGTCGATCATCGTCGGCGTGCTCGCCGGCTACGTCTACGCGGCCGTCACCGGCGCGCTCGACTTTCAGCCCGTCCGCGACGCGAAGCTGTTCGGGCTGCCCGACTTCAGCACCCCCGAGGTCAGCTGGGTCTTCATCCCCGCGTTCCTCCCGGTGGTGCTCGTGCTCATCGCCGAGAACGTCGGCCACGTGCGCAGCGTCGCGCAGCTCACGGGCGACGACACGATCAACGAGCGCACCGGCCGCGCGCTGCTGGCCGACGGCATCGCGACCAGCATCGCCGGCGCCGGCGGCGGGTCGGGCACGACGACCTACGGCGAGAACATCGGCGTCATGGCCGCCACGCGCGTCTACTCGACGGCGGCCTACTGGGTGGCCGGCGCCATCGCGGTCCTGCTGTCGTTCTCGCCGAAGATCGGGGCGCTGATCAACACCATCCCGACGGGTGTGCTCGGCGGCGTCACCATCGCGCTCTACGGCCTCATCGGCATCGTCGGCATCAAGATCTGGATCGACAACCACGTCGACTTCTCGGTGCCGGTCAACCAGCTCACCGCCGGCGTCGCCCTCGTCATCGGCATCGGCAACCCCGAGCTGAAGGTCGGCGACATGGTCTTCAACGGCATCGCCCTCGGCACCATCGCCGCGCTCGTCGTGTTCCACGTGATGACGTTCGTCGAGAAGCGGCGACAGACGGTCTGAGCCGGCTTCGCAGTCGCGTCGCAGCGGTCTCGCAGCACCTGTGCCGAGGCTCCTTCGTGTGGCCGGACGGACCGTCCACACGAAGGAGGACCGATGTCCACGTTCCGACAGAAGCTGCTCACGACCCTTGCCGCGGTCGTCGCGCCCCTGGCCCTCGTGGCCGCCCCGGCTGCGTCGTCGCAGGCTGCCGAGACCGATGCCGCCAGCGGCCGGTGGGTGACGGTGAAGCCCGGCTACGACCCGAGCCAGATCGGCCCCGGAGACAACCGCGTCACCCGTGGGGGGATCGACGGACTCGGGAGCAACAGGTCGACCTACTGCGCGGGCAAGACACAGCCCGGCACGATCCGACTCAAGAACTACCTGCAGCACTACTTCCCGACGACCCGCGCCAGCGGCCTCTACAACTGCCGCAAGATCGCCAACAGCAACGAGTGGAGCCTCCACGCCGAAGGTCGCGCGGTCGACCACTTCCTCAACGTGAACAACGCGGCGCAGAAGAAGGCCGGCGACGCGATCCTCTACGCGTTCACCAAGAAGGACAAGAACGCGGTGCCCGCCGGCCTGGCGCAACGGTGGGGCGTGCAGGAGATCATCTGGAACTGCAAGATCTGGACGGCGGCCCGCGCCGACGAGGGTGTGCGCGCCTACGGACCGTGCAGCACCAGCTCGAGCCCCACGATCCGCCACGAGGACCACGTGCACATCGCGCAGCACCGCGTGGGTGCGGCCGAGGGCACGACCGCGTACACCGGCTACCAGGTGTGGCTGCCCGACGCCGTGTAGGACGGGCCTGGCCGGAGGAACGTCGACGTCGTGCTCCGGGAGTCTCAGCGGTGGCTGGCGCGCGTCATCGAGCCCG
>NZ_LUNH01000007.1:17105-20071 GCF_001628525.1 Aeromicrobium sp. REDSEA-S38_B2
CCCCGCGACCTCTCTGCCGCCGTCGGGGCGCCGTCAGTCCTGCGCGAGCCGCATCGCGGCATGGGTCTCGTCGAGCAGGAGGGGTGCGGTGGCTCCCCAGCCGTGGTCGTGCACGGCCTCCGCGACGGCCTCCGGCGACACCGTGGCCATCGGGAAGCAGGCCCACACGAGCGGAACGGTGGACAGCCGCGGCAGCGCGTCGTCGAGCTGGTCGGTCAGGACGTCGAGGTCGTCGGCGAGCAGCACGGTCGCGTCGAGGTCGTCGGCGTCGTGGTCGAAGACCTCCACGCCCTCGGGCAGCGGACGCAGCAGCGACGTCACCGCCGTCGTCCCGCCCACGGCCCACACGCGGAAGCCGTCGCCGATGCCGAGCAGGTCGGCGGTCGTCTCGCTCATCGCGCCAGTCTAGGGTCGCTCAGCGCGTCGGCCGGGCCGCGAGGTCGTGGATCACGCGCCCCTTCGCGAGGCCCTTCTGCTCGAACTTCGTCAGCACCCGCCCCTCGAACCGCTCGACCGGACCGCCCTCGACGTGCGGGCTGTCCGCCACCACCTCGGCCATCTGCTCGCCGTAGTCGGCCCAGTCGGTCGCGAGCCGCCACGTGCCGCCCGGCTCCAGCACCCGCGCGACGAGCTCGGTGAAGGGGACGGTCACGAGCCGCCGCTTCTGGTGCCGCTTCTTGTGCCACGGGTCCGGGAACCAGGTCCACAGCTCGTGCACCGACTCGGGCTCCAGCGCGGTCGCCAGCGTCTCGGTCGCGTTCGCGACGGCCAGCCGGACGTTCGTCACGCCGGTCGCGCGCGCCTGCACGAGGGTCTGCGCGACGCCCGGCACCCACACCTCCAGTGCCAGGAAGTTCCAGTCCGGGTGGCGCTCCGCGGCTGCCACGACGTTCTCGCCGCGTCCGCTGCCGATTTCGACGACGAGCGGGGCGTCGCGGCCGAACGTCGACGCAGGGTCGACCCGCCAGTCGGGGTCGACCGACGTGCTCGGGCCGGCGCGGGGCACGTCGAGCACGTAGGCCTCGGCCAGCTCGTCCCACGCCGACTGCTGCTTCTCCGTCAGACGCCCTCCGCGCCGCGTGAACGACACCGGCTCGCGGCGGTAGCGGGGCGGCTCGTCGGGAGCGGTGGCGGGATCTTGCGGCAGGTCGGCAGCGTCGGGCATGGCTCGAACCCTAGGACGTCCGCCACGATCGTCGGCATGAGCACCACCGACGCCTCCCGCGACCCCGCCATCGCCCCCGACGAGAAGGACTGGACGTGGGTGCTGCGCCAGCCCTGCTCCGAGTGCGGGCTCGTCGCGGGCGAGGTCGAGGCCGCCGCCGTCGGCACCCTCGTGCGCGACTCGCTGCCCCGCTGGCGGCAGGTGCTCGACCGGGCCGACGTCGCTCGGCGTCGTCGCCCGGACGTCTGGTCCGACCTCGAGTACGCGTGCCACGTGCGCGACGTCTTCTCGGTCATGCACGACCGGCTCCGTCTCATGCTCCTCGAGGACGACGCACGCTTCGCGAACTGGGACCAGGACGCCACAGCCGTCGACGACGACTACGCCGGCCAGCGCCCCGCCGACGTCGCGCCCGCGCTCACGACTGCGGGGGAGCGACTCGCGGCAGCGGTCGACGCCGTGCCGGCGGACGCCTGGGGCCGCACCGGGCAGCGGAGCAACGGCTCGACCTTCACCGTGGAGACCCTCCTGCAGTACCTCTGGCACGACGTCGCGCACCACCTCGTCGACGTCGACGCGTGACCCCCGCGCTCCCTTTGGTTTCAGGAAGAAACCAGTCCGGATCGGGATAGATTCGCGCATCTCCCTCGTTATGTAGGGTGAGGTCACATCGACCTCCTCAGAAGTGCTGAGTACTGATTCCCTGGAGGGAACCATGCAGAGCAACAACCCCGTGTTCAACCGATCCGAGGGGTTCAACGGCCGTGGTGCGGCCACGACCCGCTCGGCAGATCCGTCGCAGTGGAAGATCGACCTCGACGGCTCGGCCTCGCAGCCCAGCCCGACCCACACCACGGGCCGCGGCACGGGCTTCATGACCATCGAGTCCACGGTCGAGAAGACCGCGCTCACGCTCGGTGTCGTCGTCGCCACGGCCGCTGCGGCCTGGTTCCTCATCGGCGACATCTCCACCGACCAGGCTGCGGTGCAGAAGGCGTTCGGCTTCGCGTTCGCCGGCGCGATCGTCGGCTTCGGCCTCTCGCTGGTCAACTCGTTCAAGAAGATCATCAGCCCGGCGCTCGTCCTCGCGTACGCCGCCGCCGAGGGTGTCTTCGTCGGCGCCTTCTCCAAGGTCGTCTCCGGCTACGTCGGCGACCCGACGATCGTGTTCCAGGCCGTCCTGGCCACCATGGTCGCCTTCTTCGCCACGCTCGGTGCCTACAAGTTCTTCAACATCCAGGTCACCGACAAGTTCCGCAAGGTCGTCACGATCTCCATGTTCGCCTTCGTCGGCGTCATGCTGGTCAACTTCGTCCTCAGCATCACGGGCGTCCTCGAGTCGGGCGGCCTGCGCGGCATGACCGGCCTCGGCCTCGTCGTCTCGGCGATCGCCGTCGTGCTGGCCGTCTTCATGCTGATCATGGACTTCGACTTCGTCGAGCGCGGCGTCGAGGCCGGTCTCCCGGAGCGCGAGTCCTGGCGTGCGGCCTTCGGCCTGACGGTCACCCTGGTCTGGCTCTACATCGAGATCCTGCGCATCCTCGCCATCCTGCGCGGACAGGACTGACACCCGCAGCACCCGACCGACGGCCGGTCACCCCTCGGGGTGGCCGGCCGTCGGCGTTCCGTGGTCTCGACGCGACAGCGACGCCGCCGGTCGAGTAGTCGCCGCTGCGACGAAGGAGCTGGCGGCGACGTATCGAGACCACTCTGGGCTGTCGCTGTGGGTTGGCCCGCGCTGGGCTGTTGCCGGGTGGTCTCGATACGCAGGGACCTCGCAAGCTCGTCCCTGCTACTCGAC
>NZ_LUNH01000070.1:0-12392 GCF_001628525.1 Aeromicrobium sp. REDSEA-S38_B2
TTTGCTACGGGATCCCGTCGTGAACGCAGAAGTGTTCGTCCTTCGTCGCACGAAGGAAGAATCGTGGGTGCCCTTGGGGGTGGGGTGGGCAGCGCTTCTTCCTTCTCCTGGACCGGTCCACGAGAAGGGAGAAGTTCTGCCACGTCTAGCCCCGTCGGCGGTGGATTCTCCACCTGTACAGCGCTGAGAAGGTGGCAGATCCACCGCCGACGCCGATTCGGTGGCAGACCCACCGCTCGACCCTCGAGACGAACCCACAGCCCGGGACCCCGGACCAGCGCCGTCGCCAGCCGTCCGGTCGAGGCCCTTTCGGAGCGCAGGACGAGTCGAAGCCGCGCCAGCGCAGCCGCAGGTCGACGAGAAGCTGCGCCAGCGCAGCCGCAGGTCGACGAGAAGCCGCGCCGACGCAGCCCCACCGAGCGAGAAGCCGCACCACTGCAGCCGCAGGTCGACGATGAGCCGCACCACCGCACCCACCCGACCGAGGAGCCGCGCCGACGCAGTCGCCAGGCATCATCGAGGGGTGGACGAGGCGTACGTCGAGCAGGTGCTGCGGCTGGTGGAGCGGATCCCGGCCGGACGGGTGCTGCCGTACGGGCGGGTGGCGGAGGTGGTCGCCGGCGGGTACGGCCCGCGCTACGTCGGGCGCATCATGTCGCTGTACGGGCACGCCGTGTGCTGGTGGCGGGTGCCGCGCGCCGACGGGACGCTGCCGGCGCCGCTGATGATGGAGGCGCAGCAGCGGTGGGCGCAGGAGGGCACGCCGGTGCGCAACGGTCGGGTGCACGTCGCCGAGGCGCTGTGGGGCGAGGCGGGGGCGTCCTGAGCCTGTCGGTGGCCTCTGCTGGGATGGTCACGTGACCGTCGAGTACCGCATCCAGCCTCCCGAGCCCGCGACGGCGGCGCGGCGGGTGGTGCTCGACCCGAGCCAGCAGGCCGTGCTCGACCACGTCGCCACCGTCGGCGGGCCGCTCCAGGTGCTGGCGGGGCCGGGCACCGGCAAGACGACGACGCTGGTGGAGCTGGTGGCGCAGCGCGTGGAGTCCGGCGCGGTCGCGGCCGACGAGGTCCTCGTCCTCACGTTCAGCCGGGCCGCGGCGCAGGAGGTCAGGGCGCGCATCGCCCGACGGCTGGGTCGCACGGTGGCCACCACGCCGGCCATGACCTTCCACTCCTTCTGCTACGCGCTCGTGCGCGCCGAGCAGGGCACCACCGACTTCCGCAGCCCCGTCTCGTTGCTGAGCGCGCCCGAGCAGGACGCGGTGCTCGCCGACCTCCTCGCCGGCACCGACCCGCAGGAGTGGCCCGAGGCGCTGCGGCCCGCGCTGCGCACGCGCGGCCTGACGGCGGAGCTGCAGCGTCTGCTGGGTGCCGCCCGCGCGCAAGGTCTCGACAGCGTCGACCTCCTCGCCGTCGGCCAGCAGACCGGTCGCGCCGACTGGCAGGCCGCCGCCCGCTTCTTCGACGACGTCACCTCCGTGGCCGCGTTCACCAACACGATCGACCACACCGACCTCGTGTTCCAGGCGGTCACGCTCCTGGACGACCCCGAGTGCCGGCGCCGCTGGCGCGACCGGCTCCGGCTCGTCGTCGTCGACGAGTTCCAGGACACCGACCCGCTGCAGGTCGCGCTGCTGCAGGCCCTGGCCGGCGACGGTCGCGACCTCGTCGTGGTCGGCGACCCCTACCAGTCCATCTACGGGTTCCGCGGCGCCGACGTCACCGGCATCCTGCGCTTCACCGAGCAGTTCGCCACGCCGCTCGGCGAGCCCGCCGTGCTCACCCTCGCCCGCACCAACCGCTACGGCGCCGCCATCGCGGCGGCGGTCCGCTCGGTCGTCGAGAACCGCGGAGCGGTCCCGGGTCCCGACGGGGAGCGCCTCGCCGCGCTACGCTCGCCGGCCACCGATCCCGAGCGGTCGGGCAGCGTCGAGGTGCGCACGTTCTCCTCCGCCACCGCCGAGGCCGAGCACGTGGCGCTCCTGCTGCGCGAAGCCCACCTGGTGGCCGACCGACCCGTCCCCTGGGACCGCATGGCGGTGCTCGTCCGCTCCTCGGCCCACCTCGACCGGCTCCACCGGGCGCTGTCCGCCGCGGGCGTGCCCGTCCAGGTCGCGGGTGACGAGCTGCCCCTCGCCGTCGAGCCCGCCGTGCGCACCCTGCTCGCCGCGCTGCACGCCGCGCAGACCCTGCACGCGGGCGAGCCGCTCGACCCCGAGGCGGCCACGTCGCTGCTCACCGGCCCGCTGGGCGCGATGGACGCGGCCGGACTACGACGCCTCGGCCGCGTGCTGCGTCGCGACGACGCGGCCGAGCACGGCCGGCCTCGACCCTCACGTCTCCTCCTCGCCGAGGTGCTCGCCGACCCGCCCCGGCTCGCCACGCTCGCCGCCGACGGTCCCGAGGGCCTCGCCGTCCAGCAGGCACGACGTGTCTCGGGGCTGCTGGTGCGCGCCGTCGAGCAGCTCGCGGCCGGCGCGTCCGCCGAGGAGGTGCTCTGGACGTTGTGGGACGGCACCACCTGGCCGCAGCGGCTGCGCGCCGAGGCGGAGTCCGGTGGCGAGGGCGCGGCCCGGGCCCACCACGACCTCGACGCCCTCTGCGCGCTGTTCGCCGAGGCTGCCCGCGCCGAGGAGCGCGAGGCGCATCGCTCGGTCGGCGAGGTCGTGCTCGCCCTCGAGGCGCAGCAGATCCCCTCCGACACGCTCGCCCAGGCCCCCGACGACACCCGCGCCGTCCGTCTCATGACGGCGCACCGCTCCAAGGGCCTGGAGTGGGACCTCGTCGTCGTGGCCGGCGTGCAGGACGGCGAGTGGCCCGACACGCGCCTGCGCAGCAGCCTGCTGCAGCCCGAACGACTGACCCGCGAGGGCGTGGCGCCCTACCCGAGCACCCGCTCGGCGATCGCGGAGGAGCGTCGGCTGTTCTACGTCGCGTGCAGCCGCGCCCGCGAGCGGCTCGTCGTCACCGCCGTCGCCAGCGGCTCCGACGACGGCGACCAGCCGTCGCGCTTCGTCGGTGAGCTCCACACGTCGCTGACGCAGCCCGACGAGGACCGCCCGGCGCGCCGGACGCTGCCCGAGACCGAGCACCGACCGCGCCGCGCGCTGTCGCTGCGCTCCGCCGTGGCCGAGCTGCGGCGGATCGGCGAGAACACCGACGACCCGGCCGAGCGGAGGCGCGTCGCCGAGCAGCTCGCACGGCTGGCCGGCCACCCGGCGAGCCGGGCCGCCCACCCCGACCGCTGGTGGGGGCTGGCGCCTCGCACGACCTCCGACGCACCCCTGCGGCCCGCCGACCAGCCGATCCGGCTCTCGGGCAGCCAGGTGTCCGCCCTCGAGCAGTGCCCCCTGCAGTGGTTCCTCGACCACGAGGCCCGCGGCGCGCACGCCACCACGTCGGCGCAGGGCTTCGGCTCGATCGTGCACGCCATCGCCGCTGACGTCGTGCGCACCGGGGTCACGCCCGACGTCACCGCCATGTCGGCGCACCTCGACGACGTCTGGCACGAGCTCGACCTCCCGCCCTGGGTCGGTGCCCGCGAGAAGACCGCCGCCGTCGAGGCGCTCGGCCGGTTCGCCACCTGGCACACCGAGAACCCGCGCACCGTCGTCGCGGCCGAGCACCCCTTCGACGTCGAGGTCGAGGTCGAGGGGCGCGCGGTCCGCCTCGGCGGGTCGATGGACCGGGTCGAGGTCGACGACGAGGGCGGCGTGCACGTCGTGGACCTCAAGACGTCCAAGAACCCGCCGTCCTCGCGCGACATCGCCGAGCACCCGCAGCTCGGCGTCTACCAGCTCGCGGTCGAGCACGGCGCCACCGCCGACGTCGTCCCCGACGGTCACGCGGCCGGTGCGGAGCTGGTGCAGCTGCGCGTCGACGCCTCCGGCGCCCCCAAGGTCCAGCCGCAGGACGGCCCCCGCGACGACCAGCCGTTCTTCGCGGTGGAGCAGCTGCGGCGCAGCGTGCGCACCGTCGCCGAGGAGCAGCTGGTCGCCACCGCCTCTCCGAACGCCTGCGGCTGGTGCCAGTTCCGCCGGGTCTGCCCCGCCCACGACGACGGCGCCAGCATCCTCGTCCGCCAGCGCGGGCCGGTCGCGGGGGAGGAGCAGGCATGAGCCTCGTCCGCGACGCGCAGCACCTGCGCGACCTCGTCGGCATCCCGTTCAGCGAGCCGCAGGTCGCCGCCATCACCGCCGGGCTCGACCGCCCGGGCGCCATCATCGCCGGGGCCGGGTCGGGCAAGACGACGGTCATGGCGGCGCGGGTGCTGTGGCTCGTCGGCCACCTCGGCGTGGCACCCGAGCGGATCCTCGGCCTGACCTTCACCAACAAGGCGGCCGCCGAGCTGGGACAGCGGATCCGGGCGAGCCTGGAGCACCTGCCCGCCGACCCGGGCGACCCGTGGAGCGACGTCACGGCCTCGACGTACCACGCGTTCGCCGGGTCGCTCATCACCGAGCACGGCCTGCGGCTCGGCATCGAGCCCGACCTGCAGGTCGTCACCGACGCGTCGCGGTTCCAGCGGATGGCCCGCGTGATCTCCGCCTACGACCGCGAGCTGCGCTTCATCGGCACCCACGTGCCCACGCTGGTCGGCCAGGTGATGGCGCTGGACTCCCAGCTGTCCGAGCACCTCGTCAGCCCCGAGCAGCTGCGCCAGCACGACGCCGCCGTCGTCGCGGAGTTCGAGGCGGTCGGCAAGCCGGCGCTGCTGCGCGACGCCGCGCTGACCGCGCTCAAGCGCAGCGAGCTCAGCCTCCTCGTGGAGGCCTACCGCGTCGCCAAGGCCGCCGACGGCGTCATGGACTTCTCCGACCAGATGGCCTGGGGCGCCCAGCTCGCGCAGCTGCCGGAGGTCCGGGCCGCCATGCTCGAGCGCTACGACGTCGTCCTGCTCGACGAGTACCAGGACACCTCCGTCGCCCAGCGCGACCTGCTGCAGGCGCTGTTCTCCGGGCTCCCCGTCACGGCCGTCGGCGACCCCGCGCAAGGCATCTACGGCTGGCGCGGAGCGGCCACCGGCAACCTCGAGGAGTTCCTCGACGACTTCCCGGCCGCCGACGGCAGCCGGGGTCGCCAGTTCGCCCTCGTGGAGACCCGACGCTGCGCGCCGGAGGTCATCGCGGCCGCCAACCACCTGGCGCAGCCGTTCTACGCGTCGTCGTCGGTGGTCTCCCCGCTCGTCTCGGCCGCCGACCTGACCGGGCGCGTCGACGTCGCGCTGCACCGCACCGTCGACGAGGAGATCGCCGCGCTCGTCGCCGGGGTCGTCGCCGAGCACGACGCCGGCCGACCGTGGGCCGACATCGCGGTCCTCGTACGGGTGGCCCGCGAGAACGGCGAGATCGTCAAGGCGCTGCGCGACGCGCACGTGCCCTTCGAGATCGTCGGCCTGGCGGGGCTGCTCGTGCAGCCCGAGGTGCTCGACGTCGTCTCCCTGCTCGAGGTCGTCGAGGACGTCACCGCCAACCCCGCGGTGCTCCGGCTGCTGGCCGGGCCGCGCTGGAACGTCGGACCCCGCGACCTCGCGCTGCTCGGTCGACGTGCCGCGACGTTGAGCGGACGCGCGCACGGCGCCCAGGACGACGCGACGCTCGCCGAGGAGCTGGCCCGCGCGGTCGAGGGCACCGACCCCACCGAGGTCGTCTCGCTCGCCGAGGCGCTCGACGACCCCGGCGACCTGCCCTACGACCCCCGCGCGCTCGAGCGCTTCGCCGACCTCTCGCGGGTGGTGCACCGCGTCCGGGCGCACGTGGGCGAGCCGCTGCTCGACCTCGCGCGTCGCGCCGTCCGCGCGCTCGACCTCGACGTCGAGCTCGAGGCCGGCGACGTCGAGGGTGCGTCCGACAACCTCGCGACGTTCCTCGACGCCGTGGCCGACTACGGGGCCACCGACCGCTACGCCTCGCTCACGGGCCTGGTGACCTACCTGCGGGCGGAGTCGGAGTTCAACGAGGGCATGGAGGTCACGACGCCCTCGGAGGCCGACTCGGTCAAGCTGCTGACCATCCACCGCTCCAAGGGCCTGGAGTGGGGCGCGGTGTTCGTGCCCCTCGTGTCGAGCAGCGTGTTCCCGTCCGGTCGTGGCCGGCCGAGCTGGCTGACGAACGGCAGCGCGCTGCCGACGTCGCTGCGTGGCGACGCGGCGAGCCTGCCCGACCTCGCGGAGTGGACGCCGACCGCGGGCAAAGAGCTGCGCGCGGCGAGCCGCGAGGCCGACCTGCTCGAGGAGCTCCGCCTCGGGTACGTCGCCTACACCCGCGCCAAGGAGCGCGTGGTCGTGAGCGGCCACTGGTGGGGACGCACCCAGCTGAAGCCGCTCGGACCGTCGGACTTCCTGCTCACCACGCGCGACTGGCTCGTCGAGCAGGGGATCGACCCGCTGCACTGGGCCGAGCCTCCCGCCGACGACGAGACCAACCCGCACCTCGTGCTCGCCGACGGGATCGCGTGGCCGGTGGAGCCGCCGGCTCTCGACGGGCGGCGAGCGCTGGCCGCGGAGGTCCTGGCTGCCCTCGACGGCGGCGCGGCGCCGGTGCCCGAGCTGCCGGTCCCTGGCGACCGAGTGGCCGAGCTGTCCCTCGAGATCGACCTCCTCCTCGCCGAGGCCGAGGCGGCGCAGGCAGAGGCGCGTCCCGTCGAGCTGCCGTCCACGCTGTCGGCGACGGCGGTGCTGGCGCTGGCGCAGGACGAGTCGTCGTTCGCGCGCACCCTGGCGCGGCCGATGCCGCGCCAGCCCTCGGGCGCCGCCAGGTTCGGCACCCGGTTCCACGCCTGGGTCGAGTCGCACTACGGCCAGCGACCTCTGCTGGAGCCCACCGAGCTGCCGGGACAGGGCGACGTCGAGCTCGCCGACGACGCCGAGCTGGCCGACGTCATCGAGCGGTTCGAGTCGGGCCCGTACGGACACCGCACGCCGCACACGATCGAGGCGCCCTTCTCGATGCTGCTGGCCGGCCAGCAGGTGGTCGGCCGCATCGACGCCGTCTTCGCCACGACCACGCCGGCCGGCCGTGGCTTCGAGGTGGTCGACTGGAAGACGAGCCGACAGGCCGACGCCGACCCGCTGCAGCTCAGCCTGTACCGGTTGGCGTGGGCCGAGCTCCAGGGTCTCGACCCCGCACTCGTCTCGGGCGCGTTCTACTACGTGCGTCTCGGCACGGTGGTGCGGTACGCACCCGAGGACCTGCTCGACCGCGAGGCTCTCGAGGCGCTGCTCGCGCCCGGGACCGGACCCGGGCCTAACCTGGCAGGGTGAGCGCCTCGACCTCGTCCGCGACCCCGCCGTTCGCCTTCGACCGGGCCCGCCACGACCGTGCGGGCCTGCTACGGGCCGACGACGCGTGGGACGGTCCGCAGGTGCGCGTGCTGGTGCTGGGCGGTGAGCACGTCGCGACGGTCGACGGGCCCGCCCTGCGCTGGCTGCCGCGCGAGGAGGCGCCGGAGGGCACGTGGATCTTCCTCGGCGAGCTCGCCGGGGTGCCGCACGCCGCGGTCGTCGTCGAGCGCGTGCCGCAGGACCTGGTGCCGGTGAGCATCCGCGTCCTGGCGCCCCTGCTGGGTGCCGACGACCTCTCCCTGGCCGTCCACGCCGTCGGGATGGCCCGCTGGCTCGCTGCCACGCCGTTCTGCCCGCGCTGCGGCGGGGCCACCGAGATCCGGTCGGCCGGTCACCTGCGCCGGTGCACCGTGTGCGGCACCGACCACTTCCCGCGTACCGACCCCGCCGTCATCATGCTCGTCACCGACGACCAGGACCGCGCACTCCTCGGGCACCAGGCCAGCTGGCCGGAGGGTCGCTGGTCGACGCTCGCGGGGTTCGTCGAGCCGGGGGAGACCCTCGAGGACGCCGTCCGCCGCGAGGTGACCGAGGAGTCCGGTGTCGTGGTCGGCGACGTGGCCTACGCGGGCAGCCAGCCGTGGCCCTTCCCGGCGAGCCTGATGGTCGGCTTCTTCGGTCGGGCGACGGCCACCGACATCGAGGTCGACGGCGTCGAGATGGCGGCGGCCCAGTGGGTCACCCGCGAGGAGCTGCTGGCGCAGGGCGAGGCGGGGACGCTGCTGCTCCCGCCGTCCGGAGTCTCGATCTCCAGCTGGCTCATCGAGAGCTGGCTGGGCGAGCGCATCCCGTCCGGCTGGTACTGACGTCGGGGCGGTAGGCCGCCGCGGAGCTCGAGCGAGCGGTAGCTGGCGCGCGTCACCTGACGACGATGACGCGGGTCCGCGACCGCCAGCACTCGTTCCGCGGCTCACCTACCGCCAGGGGGTCAGACGCCCAGCTGGGCCTTGACCTGCGCGACGGACGGGTTCGTGAGGGCGGTGCCGTCGGCGAACACCAGGGTGGGGACCGTCTGGTTGCCGTTGTTGGCCTTCTCGACGATCGCCGCGGCCTCGGGGACCTGCTCGATGTCGACCTCCTCGAAGCTGATGCCCTCGCGCTGGAGCTGCGACTTCAGCCGGTGGCAGTAGCCGCACCACGGGGTCGAGTAGAGGGTGAAGTCGCCGGTCATCGTTGTCTCCTGTGCGGTCTAGGCTGGTCGCACCGGTGTCGACGACGCCGGTGCCACGGGTGTCAACGACACCACGGCCGGGCTTGTTCCGCCCCGCCGGCCTGTCCGGCACCCCCCGACCCGTCCCCGACCGAGGAGAAGTGCCCGCGTGCCCAGCCCCGAGGACCTCCTCGAGAACCTCGACCCCGAGCAGCGGGCCGCCGCCGAGGCCCTGCGCGGCCCGGTCTGCATCGTCGCGGGCGCCGGGACGGGCAAGACCCGCGCCATCACCCACCGCATCGCCTACGGCGTCGCGACCGGCCTGTACGTGCCCACCGAGGTGCTCGCGCTCACCTTCACGACGCGTGCCGCGGGCGAGATGCGCGGACGGCTCGCCCAGCTCGGCGCGCCGCACGTGCAGGCCCGCACGTTCCACTCCGCCGCGCTGCGCCAGGCGCGGTACTTCTGGCCGCAGGTCTACGGCACCGAGCTGCCGGAGGTCGTGGGCTCCAAGTTCGGCCTCGTCGCGGAGGCCGCGAGCCGTGAGGGCATCCGCCGACCCGACAACGCCGTCATCCGCGACCTCGCCGCCGAGGTCGAGTGGGCCAAGGTCAGCAACGTCCGTGGCGCCGACTACCCCGATGTGGCGCGCCGCCGCGGACGCGAGGTCGCCGACCTCGACCCGGGCCGGGTCGCCGCGGTCATGGCCGCCTACGAGGACGTCAAGCGCGAGCGCGGGCGCATCGACTTCGAGGACATCCTGCTCATCACCGCCGCGATCCTCGCCGACGACGAGCGCATCGCCGCGCAGGTCCGACGCCAGTACCGGTGGTTCGTCGTCGACGAGTACCAGGACGTCAACCCGCTCCAGTCGACGCTGCTCGACCTCTGGCTCGGCGGACGCGACGACGTCTGCGTCGTCGGCGACCCGCGCCAGACCATCTACACCTTCGCCGGGGCGTCGCCGCAGATCCTCGCCGACTTCGCCCAGCGCTACCCCGACGCCGAGCGGGTCTCGCTGGTGCGCAACTACCGCTCCACCCCGCAGGTCGTGGCCGTCGCCAACGCCGTGTTCGACGGCGTCCGGGGCGAGGCCCACGGCCGACCGCTGCAGGCGCAGGCCGCTCCCGCCGAGCCCGTGCGCTACCTGGGGTACAGCGACGAGCCGAGCGAGGCGTCCGCGGTGGCCGACGAGGTCGTCCGGCTGCACCGCTCGGGGGTGCCCTACCGCGAGATGGCCGTCCTGTTCCGGATCAACGCGCAGTCGGAGGCCTTCGAGGAGGCGCTGGGCGAGCGCGACGTCCCCGTCACCCTGCGCGGGGTCGAGGGCTACTTCCAGCGCGCCGAGGTGCGTCAGGCCGTCACCCTCCTGCGCGGTGCGGCGCGCGCCGGCGAGGACGGGGCCGACGCGACGGTCGACGTCGACGCCCCCGACCACGGTCGGCTCGGGCACGAGGTCCGCGCGGTCCTGGCGAGCATGGGACACACCGAGACCGCGCCGTCAGGTCCGGGCGCCACGCGCGACCGCTGGGAGTCGCTGCACGCTCTCGTGACGATGGCCGACGACCTCGCCGAGTCCCAGCCGGAGGCCGGTCTCACCGAGCTGCTCGCCGACCTCGACCGTCGCGCGCAGTCGGCCCACGCGCCCACCGCGGAGGGCGTGACCCTCGCGACCCTGCACGCGGCCAAGGGCCTGGAGTGGGACGCCGTGTTCTGCGTCGGGGCGCACGAGGGGATGATGCCCATCACCCACGCCGACACCCCGCAGGCCGTGGCCGAGGAGCGTCGGCTGTTCTACGTCGGCGTCACCCGGGCGCGGCGCCACCTGACCATCTCCTGGGCGCGGGCACGCAAGCCCGGCGGGCGGCAGGGGCGCAAGCCGACCCGGTTCCTCGACCCGCTGCTGCCGCCGGACCACCCGGCGCGCGGCGGCTCGGCCGGGCCGCGCCCCAAGAAGCGCAGCAACGTCGAGCTCGAGTCGCTCGACGCCGACGCCCGCGCGGTGTTCGAGCGTCTGCGGGAGTGGCGCAGCACCACCGCCGCGGACGCGAAGGTGCCGGCCTACGTCGTGTTCACCGACGCCACCCTGCTCGCCCTGGCCGAGCTGCGCCCCGCCGACGCCCACGGGCTCGTCGGCATCCCGGGGATCGGCCAGACGAAGCGCGAGCGCTACGGCGAGGCGGTGCTCGAGGTCATCGCCCAGCAGGGCTGAGGCGCTCGGCGGCCGTCGCCACCACGACGTCGGTCAGCCGGTCGAGCAGGCTCGACGGCGTCCGCCAGCGCTGCCACGACAGCGGGGAGCGGATCGTCGGACCTGCGAGGTCGACGAGGTCGGGCCCGTACGTGGCGGCGTGCTCGGCGGGCAGCAGGCCCCAGCCGAGACCGAGGGAGACGGCCCGCGCGAAGTCGTGCGGCGACGGCACGAGGTGGCGTGGGGTCAGGGACGCGTCGACGTCGTGCGCGGCGAGCCAGTCGGCCTGGAGCGAGTCGGTCGGGTCGTAGTCGACGCGCGGTGCGGTCCGCAGCTCGGCCTCGCCGACCCCGTCGGGGGCCCAGCGGTCCATCCAGGTGCGCGACGCCATCGCCCGGTAGGTCAGCGCGCCGAGCGGGACTGCCCGGCCCCCGGGCACCGGCTCGGCGCGGGCCGTGACCTCCCCGGCGGCCGTCGGCCGCACGGGAGTCGTGCGCACCAGCAGGCGCTGGCCGACCGACTCCTCGATGGCCTTCACACGCTGGCTCACCGCGGACGGCGTCACGTGCAGGGCGCGGGCGGCGCCGTCGAAGGTGCCGGCCTCGACCACCGCGGCCACGGTGCGCACGGCGACGGGGTCGGACCACATGAAGCCATGCTAATGCACCTGAAGAATTCTTCGCTGGTCCTGAAGATGCTTGCGCCCTAGCGTGGCTGCGTGACCAGCCTCCTCTCCGGCCTCGGTGCCGGCCTCGCCCTCATCGTCGCGATCGGCGCGCAGAACGCCTTCGTCCTGCGGCAAGGGCTGCGTCGCGAGCACGTCGGCCTGGTGGTGGCGGTGTGCGCTCTCTCCGACGTCGTGCTCGTCGCCGTCGGGGTCGTCGGCCTGGGGCGACTCGTCGAGTCGGTGCCCTGGTTCGTCGACGCGGCCCGCTGGGGTGGCACGGCGTTCCTCGCCGGCTACGCGGTCCTGGCGCTGCGCCGGGCGGTCACGGGGTCGGGGGAGTCGCTCGAGGTCGACGGCGACGCCCGCGTCGAGTCAGGCGGCGGGCTGGCGGTGCGGGTGAGGCCGTCGGCGGCGCGGGTCGGGCTGACCGCGCTCGCCCTGACATGGCTGAACCCGCACGTGTACCTCGACACGGTCGTGCTGCTGGGGTCGGTCGCCGCCTCGCACGGTGACGCCCGTGGGTGGTTCGCTGTCGGCGCCATGACGGGCAGCGTCGTCTGGTTCGCGGCGCTCGGGTTCGGTGCGCGTCACCTGGGCCGCTGGCTGCGCGAGCCGCGCGCGTGGCGCCTGCTCGACGGCGCGATCGGCTGCGTCATGCTGGTGCTGGCCGCCGGCCTCGTGCTCCGCTGAGCCTCAGTCCGGTGGCTCGAACCCGGGGATCGACTCCTCCAGGATCGAGCGGAACGGTGCCGTCGCGTTGAGCTGGCACAGCACGCCGACGCCACCCAGCCAGACGCGGTGGATGAGCAGGTACTCCGGCGGCAGGTTGATCTTCATCGACGTCGACATGCCCTCGCCGCCGAGGCCGACCCGGCCTGCTTGCTCACGCAGCCAGGCCCTCGAGAACGTGAACGTCGGGGCGCCCGCCGGCTCGACGAACGGCGCGATGTACCCGGCCATCACCTCGGGATCGATCTTGGTGCCGGGACGCAGGAACCCCTCGCTGCGCAGGTGGTCGGTCACCGCCTGCGCGTCGCCCGCC
>NZ_LUNH01000071.1:0-10039 GCF_001628525.1 Aeromicrobium sp. REDSEA-S38_B2
CGTCGCGTCGGCCAGCCGCACGGCCGTCACGACGTGCCCCGGCGGCAGGCCGTCGACCGGTCCGGCCGCCAGGAGGCGGACGTCGGTGAACGCCTCGCCCCGACGCATCGGCCCGCCGACCCGTCGCCCCTCGAGGTCGTCGGACGACAGCAGGTGCTGGGGCGCCGCCCCTGCCGGCAGCAGCGAGGAGGTGACGTCGTCGGCGGAGAGCACCGTGCCGCTGGCGAGGTCGCGGGCGGCGACGGCCACCTCCACCTGGTCGGGCGGGCGGCGCACCGACGTGAGGGCCAGCAGCACCGCGAGGGCGGTGCACAGGGCGGCGAGCAGACGACGGTGCTCGAGCAGCGAGGAGCGCAGACGGTCCATCCGCGCACGCTAGGCAGCGGGCCGGACCCCGATCCAGCGCGTCTCCACAGGGGAGCGGGTCAGGCGGCCGAGCCGCCCGTGGACGACGAGCCGCTGCCCGAGGTCGACGTGCCGGACGACGTGCCCGAGGAGGAGCTCGACGACGTGCTCGACGACGAGGAGGAGCTCGAGGAGGACGAGCTGGAGGTGTCCGACGACGTCGTCGTGCTGCGGCTGTCGGTGCGGTAGAAGCCCGACCCCTTGAACACGACGCCCACCGCGTTGAACACCTTGCGGAGCCGGCCCTGGCACGCGGGGCACTCGGTCAGCGCATCGTCGGTGAACGACTGGTGCACCTCGAGCGCGTTGCCGCACTCGGTGCACTGGTACTGGTAGGTCGGCACGGTCTTCTCTCCTGGATGTCACCGGTCGGCGGGTGCCGCTCCGGCACGAGGTCTCCGACGTCAAAGGGTACAGTTCCCTGCATCGTGACCGACCCTGACTCATCCGGGACCCCGTGATGACCGAGCTCCTCCTCCTGGGACTCTCGTTCCTCCTCATGCTCGCGTGCGGCGTCTTCGTGGCGGCCGAGTTCTCGTTCGTGACGGTCGACCGCGCGACGGTCGAGCGCGACGCCGAGCGCGGCGACGCGGGCGCGGCCGGCACCCTCAAGGCGCTGCGCAGCCTGTCGACCCAGCTCAGCGGGGCGCAGCTGGGCATCACGATCACCAACCTGGCGATCGGGTTCGTCGCCGAGCCGGCCATCGGGCGGCTCGCGCGCGGACCGCTGGAGGACCTCGGCGTCACCGGCGGGGCGCAGAGCGCCGTCGCGTACGGGCTCGCGCTCTTCCTCAGCACCGTCGTCACGATGCTGGTCGGCGAGCTCATCCCGAAGAACCTGGCCCTCGCCCTGCCCCAGCGCGTGGCCGCCGTCGCCCAGCTGCCGCAGCGGGTGTTCACGCGCGTGATGGCCTGGCCGATCCGGTTCCTGAACGGCACGGCCAACCGCACCTTGCAGCGCATGGGCGTCGAGCCGCAGGAGGAGCTGCGCTCGGCCCGCTCGCCGGTGGAGCTGCGCTCGCTCGTGCTGCGCTCCGCCCGCGAGGGTGCCATCGACGACGAGACGGCCGACCTCGTGGCGCGCAGCATCGCGTTCGGTGACCGCACCGCCGCCGACGTCCGCACGCCCCGGGTCCGCGTGCACTTCCTCGACGCCCGCGACACCGCGCTCGACGTCATCGAGGCGGCCCGCCAGACCGGGCACTCACGGTTCCCGGTCACGGGCCGGTCGCCGGACGACGTCGTCGGCATCGTGCACGTGAAGCAGGCCGTCGCGGTCGACCCCGACCGACGTCGCGGCGTCCGTCTCGGCGACCTGGCCGGCCCCGTGACCACCGTGCCCGACAGCCTCGAGCTCGACCCGCTGCTGGCCCTGCTGCGCGAGCAGGGGATGCAGATGGCGGTCGTCGTCGACGAGTTCGGCGGGACCGACGGCATCGTCACCCTCGAGGACCTCGTCGAGGAGATCGTCGGCGAGGTGCTCGACGAGCACGACCGCGTCGCGAGCCGCAGCCGCCACCGTCCCGACGGCGCCTGGTCGCTCTCGGGTCTCCTGCGACCCGACGAGGTGCTCGAGCAGACCGGGGTGGCCCTGCCCGAGAGCGAGGACTACGAGACGATCGCCGGCCTGCTGCACGCCGAGCTCGGTCGTCTCGGCGTGCGCGGCGACGTCGTCCACCTGCAGGTCGATCCGACCCCGGACGACGAGGACGACGACCCCGAGCCGCTGGACGTCTCGCTCACCGTCGAGCGCATGGAGGGCCGGCGGATCGACCGCGTGACCCTGACCGTGCAGGCCCCCGACGGTGCTGCTGCCGAGACCGGCTCGAGCAGGGCCGCCGAGCCGACCGCCGGCCCGGCAGCCGACCCGACCGGGGGCGGTGACGTCCGTGGGTGACTGGGTCGGGGTCGGGCTGACGTTCGTGCTGCTCGCCCTCAACGCACTGTTCGTGGCCGCGGAGTTCGCGCTCATCTCGGCCCGACGGACCCAGCTCGAGCCCCTGGCGCAGGCCGGGTCGCGCACGGCTCGGCTGGCGCTCAAGGCCGTGGAGAACGTCACGCTCGCCATGGCGGCCGCACAGCTCGGCATCACCATCTGCTCGCTCGGGCTCGGCGCCATCAGCGAGCCCGCGCTCGCGCACCTGATGGAGCCGGCCTTCGAGCTCGCCCACGTGCCCGAGAGCCTCGTGCACCCGATCTCGTTCGTGATCGCGCTGTCGGTGGTCGTGTTCCTGCACGTCGTGTTCGGCGAGATGGTGCCCAAGAACCTCGCGCTCGTGCAGCCCGACCGCGCCGCCCTCGTGCTGGGCCCGTTCATGCTGCTCGTCATCGCCGTGCTGCGGCCGCTCGTGGTGATGCTCAACGGCATCGCCAACCTGGCGGTCCGCCTGCTCGGCGTGCAGCCGGTGGAGGAGGTCGCCTCCACCTACTCCCACGACGAGGTCGCGGGCCTCGTCGACGAGTCGCGCCGCGAGGGTCTGCTCGACGACGACGAGTACGGTCTCGTGCAGGGTGCCCTGGAGTTCCACGACGGGCGGGTCGAGCAGGTGCTGCTGCCGCGCGACGGGCTCGTGACCGTCGCGCCGGAGGCGACGCCGGCCGACGTCGAGCGGGCCTGCGCCGACACCGGCTTCTCACGCTTCCCCGTCGTCGACGCCGACGGCGACCTCGCCGGCTACCTGCACATCAAGGACGTGCTGGAGACCGACGACGCCGCGCGCCGCGCCCCCATCGCCGACAAGTGGCTGCGGCCGCTGTCGACCGTCGGGGCGGGGTCGGGGCTCTACGAGGCCCTGCGGGTCATGCAGGCCAAGGGCTCCCACATGGCGCGGGTGGCCGACGGGTCCGGCCAGGTGCTCGGCGTGATCATGCTCGAGGACGTGCTGGAGGAGCTGGTGGGCGAGATCCGCGACACGGAGCGGCTCGGGAGCTAGGCCGGCGCCTCGGGCACGCGGAACACGCCGTTCTCGGTGACCACCACGTCGACCGGCAGGTCGTGCGGCTCGTGCGGCACCTCGGTCAGGAGCTCCTCGGCGTGCACGACGGCCACCAGCAGCGGCCGACGCCGGCGGGGGAGAACGGCGAGGGCGCGGTCGTAGTAGCCGGCGCCCCGGCCCAGACGACGTCCGGCGTGGTCGACGGCCAGCGCGGGCAGCACGACGACGTCGACGGAGGCGAGCGCGTCGTCGGGGAGCGTCGCGCCCACTGGCTCGTCGACGCCGAGCCGCGAGCGGGCGGTCGGGGCCGTGGGGTCGTGCGGCGCCCAGGCGAGGGAGCCGTCGCTCCGGCTGACCGGCACGAGGACCTCCACGCCACGCTCGAGCAGGCCCGCGAGCAGCGCCTCCGTGCCCGGCTCGCCGGGCATCGAGCGGTAGGCGGCGACCCGACGGGCGCGGACCACCGAGGGCAGCGCCAGCAGGTGGGCGGCGACCGCGTCGTCGACGGCTCGGCGCTGCTCGAGGTCGCGACGGCGGCGCGCCTCCAGCAGTCGCGGACGCACCGCCCGCTTCTCCTCGGCGGCCGCGTCGTTCCGCTGGCGCGCGCCCGGACGGTCCATACGTCTAGCCTAGGCGCGTGGACGGACTCGAGCTCGCACGGAGCACCATGGAACGCGCCGGCGTGGCGGCACCCGCGATCGAGGTCTTCAGCGACTTCTACCGTCAGCTCGAGGGCGGTGCCACGGGCCTCGTCCGCGAGGCCGACGTCGACCCGCTGGTCGACGTCGACCGGGCCGCCGACGTCACCTTCGACCTCGACGCGCAGCGCGAGGCCGCCGCGGTGACGGCCGTCATCAAGCTCAACGGCGGGCTCGGGACCTCGATGGGCATGGACCGGGCCAAGAGCCTGCTGCCCGTCCGCTCCGACCTCACGTTCCTCGACATCATCGCCCGCCAGGTGCTCCAGGTCCGGCGCGACCTCGACGTCACGTTGCCCCTGCTGTTCATGCACAGCTTCCGCACGCAGGACGACTCGCTGGCACGGCTGCGGCAGCACGAGGGCCTCGCGGTCGAGGGCCTGCCGCTCGACTTCCTGCAGAACCGCGAGCCGAAGCTGCGCGCCGACGACCTCACCCCGGTGCAGTGGCCCGCCGACCCGGCGCTCGAGTGGTGCCCGCCGGGGCACGGCGACCTCTACACGGCGCTGCTCGTCTCGGGCGTGCTGGAGCAGCTCGTGGCCGCCGGCTACCGGTACGCCACCGTCTCCAACGCCGACAACCTCGGCGCGGCGCCCGACCCGTCGATGATGGCCTGGTTCGCCTCGACCGGAGCGCCGTACGCCGCCGAGGTGTGCCGGCGCACGCCCGCCGACGTCAAGGGCGGCCACCTCGTCGTCCGGCGCGCCGACGGACGCCTCGTGCTCCGCGAGACCGCGCAGACGGCCGACGACGACGCGACGCTCGCCGCCGACGCGGACCGGCATCCTTTCTTCCACACGAACAACCTGTGGTTCGACCTGCCTCGACTGCTCGACACGCTCACCGAGCGCAACGGCGTGCTCGGCCTGCCGCTCATCCGCAACGAGAAGACCGTCGACCCCACCGACAAGACGTCGCCGAAGGTCGTGCAGATCGAGTCGGCCATGGGTGCCGCCGTCGAGGTCTTCGACGGCGCCACCGCCATCGAGGTCGAGCGCTCGCGGTTCCTGCCCGTGAAGACCACCAACGACCTCCTGCTGCTCCGTTCGGACGTGTTCGGCCTGGGCGACGACAGCCGCCTGCGCGCCACCGTCGACCCGCGGCCGCTCGTCGACCTCGACCGCCGCTTCTACACGACCATCGCCGACTTCGACGCCCGCATCCCGCACGCCCCGTCGCTCGCCGGGGCCTCGTCCCTGACGGTGCGCGGCGACTGGCACTTCGGGCGCGACGTGGTGGTCACCGGCGACGCGACCCTGGACGACGACGGCACGGCACGCAGCGTCCCGCAGGGTGCCCGGTTAGGCTGACGCCCATGTCTTCCGACGCAGGGAACGAGGCCGCTCCGCCCTCCGGCGACGCTGCTCCACCCCGGGGACCGCGTCCGCGCGTGCGTCCGGAGAGCGTGCCCGACGGCTTCCTGACCGTCGAGGACCACCTCGAGAAGATCCTGCGCGGCATCGGCCCGCTCGAGCCGTACGACCAGCCGGTCGTCGAGTCGCTCGGCCTGCCGCTGCACGCCGACGTGCACGCCCCGATCTCCCTGCCCCGCTTCGACAACTCCGCCATGGACGGGTACGCCGTCCGCGCCGAGGACCTCGCCCAGGCCACGTCGGCCACGCCCGTCGAGCTGCCGGTCGTGGCCGACATCTACGCCGGGTCGAGCCGGCCGTTCGCGATCTCCCCGGGCACGGCCGTCAAGATCATGACCGGTGCGCCGGTCCCGCGCGGCGCCGACGCCGTCGTGCCGTTCGAGGCCACCGACCGTGGCAACGCGCGGGTGCGGTTCACCGAGGCGGTGCGCGAGGGCCAGCATGTCCGTCGGGCCGGCAGCGACGTCGGCCAGGGCGACCTCGTCCTGCCGGCCGGCACCGTCGTCGGTCCGCGCGAGGCTGGTCTGCTGGCCTCGCTGGGCCTGGGAAGGGTCGCCGCCCGACCGCGACCGCGCGTCGTGGTGCTGTCCACCGGCAACGAGCTCCGCGAGCCGGGCGCCCACCTCGACTTCGACTCCATCTACGACGGCAACAGCTACATGCTCGCCGCCGCCGTGCGCGCGGCAGGCGCGATCGCCTACCGCGTGGGCGCCATCGGCGACGACCCGCGCACCTTCCGACGCACGCTGTCCGAGCAGCTCGTCCGCGCCGACCTCGTGGTCACGAGCGGCGGCATCAGCGAGGGCGAGAAGGACGTCGTCAAGGAGACGCTGTCGGCGCTCGGGACGGTCGCCTTCCCGAAGGTCGCCATGCAGCCGGGCAAGCCGCAGGGCTTCGGCACGATCTTCGACGAGCAGACCCCGATCATCACGCTGCCCGGCAACCCGGTCTCGGCCTACGTGTCCTTCGAGGTGTTCGTGCTCCCGGCCATCCGCCGGCTCATGGGCCTCACGCCGTACCGGCGGCCCATGGTGCACGCCGTGCTCACCCAGGACATCGCCTCCATCCCCGGACGCCGCCAGTACGTCCGCGGCGTCTTCGAGGTCACCCACCGCGGCGCCAAGGTGACTCCGCTCGGCGGCCACGGGTCGCACCTGCTCGGCTCCCTCGCCCAGGCGAACGCCCTGATCGTCGTGGGTGAGGACGAGACCGCCCTGAACCTGGGCGACACGGTCCGCACCCTCGTCCTCGACAGGCCGTTCTGACGTGGCCGGTCCCGAGCCGTCCGCCGCGCGGCTGACGCACGTCGACGAGACCGGGGCGGCCCGGATGGTCGACGTCGGCGACAAGGACGTCAGCCGCCGCACGGCGACGGCACGCGGGCGCGTCGAGGTGTCCGCCGAGGTCGTGGCCCTCCTGCGCGGCGAGGGTGTGCCGAAGGGCGACGCGCTCGGCGTCGCGCGGGTCGCCGGCATCATGGGCGCCAAGCGCACGCCCGACCTCGTCCCGCTCTGCCACCCGATCGCGATCAGCGGCGTCGAGGTCGACCTCCACGTCGCCGACGACGCCGTCGAGATCACGGCCAGCGTCCGCACCACCGACCGCACGGGCGTCGAGATGGAGGCGCTGACGTCGGTCACCGTCGCCGCCCTGACCGTCGTCGACATGGTCAAGGCCGTCGACAAGCGGGCGCGCATCACCGACGTCGAGGTCGTCGCCAAGGCCGGCGGCCGCAGCGGCGACTGGGACGTCCGATGAGCGCGCCCACCGACAGCCGACGCGGCGCCGTCGTCGTCGCGTCGAACCGCGCGGCCGCGGGCGTCTACGAGGACACGACCGGACCGCTGCTCGTCGATGCGCTCCGCTCCTGGGGCCTCGAGACCGCCGACGCCGCCGTCGTGCCCGACGGCGACCCGGTCGGACACGCCGTCGCCGACGCCGTGGCGTCGGGCGCGGCCGTGGTGCTGACCACCGGCGGAACCGGCATCAGCCCCACCGACCGCACGCCCGAGGTGACCCGACCGCTGCTCGACCGCGAGCTGCCCGGCCTGGCCGAGGCGCTGCGTGCCGCGGGGGTCGCCAAGGGTGTCCCGACCGCGGTGCTCTCGCGAGGTCTGGCCGGCGTGGCCGGGAGCACCCTCGTCGTCAACCTGCCCGGCTCGCGTGGGGGCGTCAAGGACGCCATCCAGGTGCTCGCCGACGTCGTCCCGCACGCCGTCGACCAGCTGGCCGGCGGCGACCACGCCGGCCCGGACCACCCGGGACCACGGGCGACGGCATGAAGGGTTGGCCCGTCGAGCTCACGCACGGCGACGTCGGCGTGCGGCCCTTGCGGCGCTCCGACGCCCGCGCCTGGGCACGGCTGCGGCGGGCCGACGTCGCGTGGCTGTCACCCTGGGAGGCCACGCTGCCGCCCGGCGGGGGAGCGGCACCGCTGTCGTACCGGGCGATGATCGTGACGCAGCGGCGTCGCGCGCGGCAGGGTCGGGCGATGCCCTTCGTCGTCACCTGGCGCGGCGAGATGGTCGGCCAGGTCACGGTCAACGGCATCTCGTGGGGCTCCGCCCGGTGGGCGAGCATCGGCTACTGGATCGCGCGACGTCACGCCGGCCGGGGGATCACGCCCGTCGCCGTCGCCCTCGTCGTCGACCACCTCCTCGACACCGTCGGTCTGCACCGGGTGGAGATCTCCATCCGGCCGGAGAACGAGGCCAGCCTGCGCGTCGTGCAGAAGCTCGGCCTCGACGAGGTCGGGCTGGCGCGCGGCTACTTGCACATCGACGGCGCCTGGCGCGACCACCGGGTCTTCCAGGTGCTCGCCGACGACCGTCCTGGCCGGCTGCTGGAGCGCGTGACCCGCGACGACGAGGCGCGACGTCGGTCGCCATCGTGAGTCACGCCTGCCACATCCGTCACAAACTTCACGCGACACACGACTGACCTGCGGAGATTCCCTCGGCGGGCGACCTACGGTTGATCCGTGGGTGCCAATGGACTGATCGTCGCGTTCGTCGTCGCCGTGTGGGCGGCGTACTTCGTGCCGCTCGTCCTGCGTCGGTACGACGAGGCGAGCTCCTCGGAGTCCCTGGAGTCGCTCAGCCCGTTGAGCCGCGTCATCTCCCGTCGCGGCCACGGCGAGCCGACCGAGGACGCCACCGACGAGGTGCCCCTCTCGGCGCCGGTCGACACTCCCACGAACGCCGCCGAGCCGACCCCGAAGGCCCCCACCGTGACCGAGACCCCGACCGCCCGCCGTGACGCGCCGACCCGCCGCGCCGCGGTCGTCGCCGCCCGTCGCCGCCGTCGCACGCTGCTGACCCTGCTGACCGCGCTCGCCGTGGTGGGTGGGCTCGCCGGCTTCTCCGTGGTCTCGCCGGTCTGGGTGGCCGCACCGGCCGCCCTGGTGGCGGCCTGGCTCGTCGCCTGTCGCGTGCAGGTCAGGGCCGAACGTGGCATCAGCCGCCCGGCGACCGAGCGTCGTCCGCTGTCCTCGCGACTGCCGTCCGTCAAGCTCCCCGCGCGTGACACCACCGCGGAGCGCGCCGCGCCGCGCACGCCCGACGAGGAGCACACCGTCGTCGTCTCGCACCAGTTCGAGGACGTCGAGCCCGACCGCAAGCACGTCATGGAGAGGGCAGAGCTGCCGGCCGACGCCCTCGAGGAGAAGCTGCAGATCGCGGTGCCGTCGGTCAGCACCGCTGGCACCGCCCTCTGGGACCCGCTGCCGGTCACGCTGCCCACCTACGTCACCAAGCCGCGCGTCGGCCGCACCGTCCGCACCATCGACTTCGACGCCCCGGGTGCCTGGACGTCGGGTCACGTGGAGGGCGAGGACGTGGAGCTGCCGGGTCGCGCCCGGTCCGCGCAGGCGGCTCCCGAGACGTCGCGTCGCGCGTCGGGCGAGTAGTCGTCAGGGCCGTCCGGACCCCCTGCGGGGCGAGACGGCACGGGTGCTAACCTGATTCAGACCTGGGGCATTGGCGCAGTTGGTAGCGCGCTTCGTTCGCATCGAAGAGGTCAGGAGTTCGAATCTCCTATGCTCCACCCGCACCACGAAGAGCCTCCCGGCACTGCCGGGGGGCTCTTCGTCGTTCCCAGCGACATCGCGCTCTCCTGCTCCGTCCGTCGGGCGGGGTCGTGTGGCTGCCGTGCGCGTCAGCGACGCTCGGCTCTCGGGACGACACGCGCCGCGCGCGACCGAGACGGGGACCGCGCGGCCCCTGCGGGGCGTGGTGCGTGCACCCGCTCGCAGCCCGATGCCGTCGTTCCAGGGATTTCGGGACCCCCAGAAGCGAGTGGGAGGCACAAGGAGGGGGGTGGTTTGACGACCCCAGGAGGGGGTGTGTAATGTTCTTCTTGTTGCACCGCACGGCGGGGCGCAAGGCCAGAAGGCCGGGTGTCCGGTGAGTGTGACCCGCTTGAACCGAAACGATCAATGCCAGGTTCGTCTGGAGACTGATCGCTGACAACGGCGAGCGAGGACTGGAAGACCGCGAGCTTGTCTCGCCCGAACCAGTCAGGTAGGTTTGACCAGCCCCTGGTGGGTGGGCCCTGATGTGGGTCTGTCTGGTGGGTGTGCGTCTGATGTTTGAGAACTCAACAGTGTGCTAAAAGTCGACGAGAAGTA
>NZ_LUNH01000072.1:0-26518 GCF_001628525.1 Aeromicrobium sp. REDSEA-S38_B2
CGGCGTCCTCCAGCGCCCGCGGGTCGTCGGGCAGCGACACGAGCACGCTCAGCACGAGACGACCGCGGACGACGAGCTGCTCGACGTCGACGACCTCGACCTCGAACGGCTCGAGCGACGCGAACAGCCTCGTCGAGACGCCGCTGCGGTCGGGTCCCGTCAGGGTCAGCAGCAGGGTGGGCGAGGTGAGGTGCACGGCCGGCACGTGGGCGGTCATCGGGACCGAGGCTATCGCCCGACCGCCCGTCGGCGACGCGGGACGCCACGATAGGTTGGACACAGCGCGCTCGCCCCGGTGCGAGCGCGCCGTCGTCCGGTCCGACCAGCAGCAGGAGACCCCGCATGGCCACCGCGTTCCAGCTCGACTCGGTGAGCGTGGTCAGGCCCGGCAAGCGCCTGCTCGACGACGTCTCCTGGACCGTGCACGACGACGAGCGCTGGGTCGTGCTCGGCCCCAACGGCGCCGGCAAGAGCACGCTGCTGCAGGTCGTCGTGCTCGGCCCCAACGGCGCCGGCAAGAGCACGCTGCTGCAGGTCGTCGGCGCACACCTGCACCCGACGTCGGGCAGCGCGCAGATCCTGGGGGAGCGCCTCGGCGCCACCGACGTCTTCGACCTGCGCACCCGGATCGGGCACAGCGCGACCGTCGTCGCCGACCGGATCCCGCCGGTGGAGCGCGTCGAGGACGTCGTGCTGTCCGCCGCGCACGCGGTGACCGGACGCTGGCGCGAGACCTACGACGAGGACGACGTGCAGCGCGCCCGCCAGATCATGGGCGAGCTCGGCATCACCGGCCTCGCCGACCGCACCTTCGGGACGCTCTCCGAGGGCGAGCGCAAGCGGTCGCTCATCGCCCGCGCGCTGATGACCGACCCCGAGCTGCTGCTGCTCGACGAGCCGGGCGCCGGGCTCGACCTCGGGGCCCGCGAGGACCTCCTGGCCAGCCTCGACGTGCTGTCCTCGACCCCTGGCGCACCCGTGCTCGTGATGGTCTCCCACCACGTCGAGGAGATCCCACCGGGCTTCACGCACGTGCTCCTGCTGCGCGACGGCGCCGTCGTCGCGCGGGGTCCGATCGCCGAGGTGCTGACCGCGGAGAATCTTGGCAGCACGTTCGGGATGCGCCTCGAGCTCGACCACGTCGACGGTCGCTACGCGGCCCGGCGCGCGCAGTACGGTCGACGAGCGCTGCGCTGACGTCGTGCCTCACGTGGCTGGTAGCGTGACGCGCCCGACGCGTGTGCGCGACAGCGCCGTCACGAGAGGAGACCACCGATGATCGAGTGGATGACGGAGAACGCCTGGGTCACCTGGGTCGGTGTCGCCGTCCTGCTGGCGGTCGCCGAGCTGCTGAGCCTCGACCTCGTGCTGCTCATGTTCGCGATCGGTGCGCTCGCGGGCGCGGTCGCCAGCGCGCTGGGTGCGCCCTTCTGGGTGGCGATGCTCGCGTTCGGCGTCGTCGGCGTCGGGCTGCTGTTCTTCGCCCGACCACCCATGGTCGCCCGCCTGCACGCCGGCCCGACGCTCACCACCGGCCACGACGCCCTCGTCGGTCGGACCGGCGTGGTGCTCGAGCCGGTCGGCCCGTTCGGCGGCCGGATCACCCTCGCCAGCGAGGTGTGGTCGGCCCGCACCGAGGGCGACGCCGAGGTGGCGCCTGGAGCCGAGGTCGTCGTGACCCGCATCGACGGCGCCACCGCCGTCATCACCCCGAAGGAGTCCTGAGCATGACCGCCTTGACCATCTTCCTGGTCCTGCTGGCGATCCTCGCCGTCGTCGTCGTGACGATGACGATCAAGATCGTCCCGCAGGCCCGCGCCGGCATCGTGGAGCGGTTCGGCAAGTACCGCACCACCCTCTCGGCCGGCCTGAACATCGTCGTCCCGTTCATCGACAAGGTGCGCTACATGATCGACCTGCGCGAGCAGGTCGTCTCGTTCCCGCCGCAGCCGGTGATCACCGAGGACAACCTGACGGTCTCCATCGACACCGTCATCTACTTCCAGGTGACCGACCCCGTGGCCGCGACGTACGAGATCGCCCACTACATCCAGGCCATCGAGCAGCTCACCATGACGACGCTGCGCAACATCATCGGTGGCATGAGCCTCGAGCACGCGCTCACGAGCCGCGACCAGATCAACTCCGGCCTGCGCGGCGAGCTCGACGGGGCCACCGGCAAGTGGGGCATCCGCGTCAACCGCGTCGAGCTCAAGGGCATCGACCCGCCGCCGTCGATCATCGACGCGATGGAGAAGCAGATGCGTGCCGAGCGCGACAAGCGCGCCGCCATCCTCACCGCCGAGGGCGACCGCCAGAGTGCCATCCTCACCGCCGAGGGCCAGAAGCAGGCCGCCATCCTGACCGCCGAGGGCGAGAAGCAGGCCGCGATCCTGTCGGCCGAGGGCGAGAAGCAGGCCGCCATCCTGACGGCGCAGGGCGAGGGCCGCGCCATCGAGACGGTCTTCCAGGCCATCCACGACGGCAACCCCGACCAGAAGCTGCTGTCCTACCAGTACCTGCAGACGCTGCCGAAGATCGCCAGCGGCGAGAACGCCTCGACCTGGATCATCCCGGCCGAGCTCACCAAGGCACTCGGCACGCTCGGCAACCAGCTCGGCACGATCCCCGTCGACGGCGGAGGCAGCCGCACCCGCGTCGACCTCGACGAGCCCGTCGAGACGGGAGAGTCCTCGGCCGGCACCCAAGCCGCCGTCGAGGCGGCGCTCGAGGCCGCGAAGGCCGCCGAGAAGCCCGGGGTCGGGACCGGTGGCGGCACCGCCGACCCGGTCGTCCCGCCGTCGGCCACCGACGGCGAGGAGCCGCCGGCCCCGCAGGCCTGACGAGCACCCAGCCCGCGCAGGAGGGCCCCGGAGCAGCTGCTCCGGGGCCCTCGTGCGTCCGGCCGTCGTGCGCGACGGCGGGACGTGTCAGTGCTGGTAGGTGCCGTGGACGATCGCGCGGCCGAGCGTCTTGAACGCCAGGTTGAAGCCGACGACCGCGGGGCTGACGTCACCGTCGACCCCGAGCTTCTCCTCGCCGACCGCGTGGACCACGAAGAAGTAGCGGTGCGGCTGGTCGCCCTCCGGCGGCGCAGCCCCCATGAAGTTCTTGCCGCCGCCGTCGTTGCGGACGTGGAAGGCGCCCTCGGGCAGCGTGTCGTCGCTCGCGCCGGCACCGGCGTCGAGCGAGGTGACGTCGGCCGGGATGTCGACGACCGTCCAGTGCCAGAAGCCCGAGACGATCGGGGCGTCGGGGTCGTAGCAGGTCACGACGTAGGACTGCGTGCCCTCGGGGGCGCCGCTCCAGGACAGCTGCGGCGACGTGTCCCCGTGGGCGTTGACCTGGTCGTCCTTGAGCGGGGCGCCGTCGGTGACGTCGTCGCTCGTGACCGAGAACGACGCCGCGCCGGGCAGCAGCGGGTAGGGGTCGGGGGTGACGGGACGTTCGAGACTCATGGGCCCACGCTAGCGACGCGGACCTCCTCCTGCAGCGCGACCGCGGGCCTGCCGGGCGCGCGGCGCAGGTCCCGGGACGGGCCGACGACACGTTCCCCCGAGTGCTCGCCGACCATTCATCACCCGTTCACCGCAGACGCTCCGGACGCCGTCGCGCGCTGTCAGAGTTCTCGAGGCCCGTCCACCGACGCGCCGTCCTCCACCCCCCCCAGGAGCACCAGGCGTGACCACCGTCCTGCGCAGCGAGCCTGCGCGCGTCGACGTCGACGAGCCCCGACCGCTCTCGACGGAGCTCAGCGGCTCCGACCGCACGTTCGTCCTCTCCACCCGGAGCATCGCCGTGACGGTGCTCGTCATCACGGGTGGGATCGGCCTGTTCCTCGCGTGGTCGGCGGTGCCGACGATGCAGCGCTACGGGCTGGGGTTCCTCACCGAGACGCAGTGGGAGCCGGAGTCGGACAAGCTCGGCATCGGCTCGGTGCTCATCGGTACGTTCACCGTCGCGTCCGTCGCCCTCGTGGTGGCGTTCCCGCTGTCGTTGCTCGCGGCGCTCTACATCGCCGAGTACGCGCCCCCGGGCCTGCGCGCACCGCTCACCTCGCTGGTCGACCTCATGGCGGCGGTGCCCAGCCTCGTGTACGGGCTGTGGGGGTTCTTCCTGCTGAAGCCCTACGTCGCCGACGTCGCCCACTGGCTGCACCAGCACCTCGGCTTCATCCCGATCTTCCGGGTCGACACCGACCCCGACGCCGCGGTCTGGGACCGCTCGGCCTACACCGCCTCGGCGTTCCTCGCGGGTCTCGCCGTCGCGATGATGGTGATCCCGATGGCGACCGCCGTGATGCGCCAGGTGTTCTCGCAGACGCCGCCCGGCGAGCGGGAGGCCGCCTTCGCCCTCGGCGCGACCCACTGGGGCGTCGTGCGCACCGTGGTGCTGCCGTTCGGCCGCGGCGGCATCATCGGCGGCACGATGCTCGGTCTCGGCCGCGCGCTCGGCGAGACGATCGCGGTCCTGCTGATCATCTCGCCGTCGTTCGACCTGAAGGTCCGGCCGCTGGAGATCGGCACCAACACCATCTCCGCGCTCATCGCGGGCCGCTTCGGCGAGGCCGCCGACACCCAGCTGGCCGCGTTGCTCGCCGCGGGCTTCGTGCTGTTCGTCATCACCCTCATCATCAACTCGCTCGCCGCGATGGTCGTCGCGCGCAGCCGGTCCGGAGCAGGAGCCGACGCATGAGCGCGCCCACCCTCGACCCCGACCTCACCCGCACGACGGACCTCCCGGCCGTCACGGTCCCGCCCGTGACCACGCAGGCGGTCGCGCCCCCCGTGCCCGCCGCGCCGGCCGGCCGGGGCACGACGGCGGTGCGCACCGAGCCGTCCGTCGGCAAGAACGACGTCGACGGGCCGCGCCGCCTCCTGCGCTCGACGACGGCCGAGCAGCGCTTCGTCCAGCTGGGCGCATGGCTGGCAGCCGTCGCACTGGCCTGGCTCGTGACCGACCGCCTGCTGCCCTGGGACGGTGCGGTCGCGTTCACGCTGACGACCTTCGTGCTGGGCCTGGTGATCGTCGGGCTGCTCACGGCCGTGGTCGGGACGGGGCCGGAGGTCGTTGACCGCGTCATGAGCGCCGTGGTGCACGCCGCGGTGGTCCTGCTGGGCCTGGCGCTGCTGAGCACCGTGCTGTTCATCTTCCTGCGCGGCCGCGAGGCGCTGTTCCACGTCAACTTCTTCACCCACGACATGGAGGGCGTCGGTCCGCGCGACCCGTTCACGCGGGGCGGCATCCTGCACGCGATCGTCGGCTCGCTGATCCAGGTCGGCATCGCCGTGGCCATCACCATCCCGCTCGGCATCGGCACCGCGATCTACATGACCGAGGTCGGCGGCCGGCTCGCGCGGATCGTGCGCACCGTCGTCGAGGCCATGACGGCCCTGCCGTCGATCGTCGCCGGGCTGTTCATCTACACCGTCGCGATCGTGACGCTCGGGCTGCCGAGCTCGGGCCTGGCCGCCGCCTTCGCCCTGGCCGTCATGATGCTGCCGATCATCGCCCGCGCCTCCGACGTCGTGCTGCGGGTCGTGCCCGGCAGCCTGCGCGAGGCGAGCCTGGCGCTCGGCGCCTCGCGCTGGCGCACGGTCTGGCACGTCGTGCTGCCGACGGCGCGGCCCGGACTGGCGACCGCCGTCATCCTCGGCGTCGCGCGCGGCATCGGCGAGACGTCGCCGGTCCTGCTCACCTCGGGCTCGGCCACGTTCCTCGTGACCAACCCGACCGGTGGCGTCATGAACTCGCTGCCGCTCTACATCTACTCGACGGTCCGCTCCGGCGAGCCGCTAGAGATCGCCCGCGCCTTCGCAGCCGCCTCCGTGCTGCTGGGCCTCGTGCTCACGTTGTTCGTGGTCGCTCGCCTCCTGGCGCGACCGAGGAAGGGAACCCGGTGAACCAGAGTCTTCTCGCCCGCCCCGCTCGCGCGGGCGTCGGCGTCGTGCTGCTCGCGATCGCGGTGCTGATCGCGTCGTCGCGCCCCGCGGAGGCTGCCTACGCCCAGATCGAGGGGTCGGGCTCCACCTGGTCCCAGGTGATCGTCAACCAGTGGATCACCGACGTGTCGGCGAACGGCATCAAGGTGACCTACACCGGACGCGGCTCGTCGGCCGGACGCAAGGCGTTCGCGGCCGGCACCACCGACTTCGGCATCACCGAGGTGCCCTACCAGGGCAGCGGTGCGCAGGGCGGCGACGACCCGCCGCCGAAGAACCGGCCCTTCTCCTACGTGCCGATCGTCGCGGGCGGCACGGCCTTCACCTACCAGGTGCGGGTCGGCGGGAAGATGGTCCGCAACCTGCGCCTGTCGGGCGACACCATCGCGAAGATCTTCACGAACAAGATCACCAACTGGAACGACCCTGCGATCGCGAAGGACAACAACGGCACCAAGCTGCCGTCGCTGAAGATCCGACCGGTCGTCCGTTCCGACGGCTCGGGCACCACCGCCCAGTTCACGGCCTGGCTCGACTCGCAGCACGCGAGCGACTGGCGCCCGTTCTTCGGCCGCGCGGGCCTCACGTCCTACTTCCCGCGCAAGGGCAACGCGACCGGCGCGAACGGCTCGGACCAGGTGATGAACACCATCGCCGACGCGGCCGGCAACGGGACGATCGGCTACGTCGAGTACTCCTACCCGGTCAACAAGAACTTCCCGGTCGTGAAGGTGCTGAACCGGTCGGGCTACTACGTCGAGCCGACGCAGTACAACGTCGCCGTCGCCCTGACGAAGGCGCGGATCCGCAAGGACCTGACGCAGGACCTGCTCGGCGTCTACACGGCGCAGGACAAGCGGGCCTACCCCCTCTCGTCCTACAGCTACCTGCTGCTGCCGACCGGCGCGAAGGACCAGCGCATGACCACGTCCAAGCGCCAGTCGCTGGCGGACTTCATGTTCTACTCGCTCTGCGAGGGGCAGACGAAGGCCGGCAAGTACGGGTACTCCCCGCTGCCGCTCAACCTCGTGCAGGCCGGCTTCACGGAGCTGTCCAAGCTGAGGAAGGCCGACCCGAAGGTGAACCTCAACGACCGTTCGGTCACGAAGTGCAACAACCCCACGTTCGTGCCGGGCAACCTGTCGGCCAACAAGCTGGCCCAGATCGCGCCCATGCCGGCGAGCTGCGACCAGCAGGGCCAGGGGCCGTGCACCACGGGCACGGGCACCGCGCCCACGTCGGTGGAGCAGGCGAAGAAGGGCGGCGGTGCCGGCGGCGGGTCGGGCGGCACCGGCGGTGCTGCGGGCGGTGACGGTTCGGCCGGGGGAGGGTCCGACGCGCCCGGCGCGGGCGCCGCGATCGACCCCGAGACCGGTCTCCCGGTCGGCTCCGCCTCCTCGGGCGGCGGCGCGGCGACGGTGGCGGTGCAGACCGAGCTGACCGCAGGCCGGGCCGGTGACGACGGGATCTTCGGCACCCTCGCGGCGGTCGAGCTCCTGGCCATCATCCTGGCGCCGGGCGTCGTCGCCGTGGCGCTGCGGCGTCGCACGCGCAGCACGACGGGGGCACGCTCGTGAGGTGGCGCAAGGTCCTCGCGACCGTCGCGGTGGCCGCCGTCGGCACCGGACTCCTCACCTCGGCCGGCGTGCAGGCGCAGGGCGACGACGTCGGCGCGTTCCGCCAGACGAAGACCGTCGAGCGCACCTTCACCGAGAACGGCGACGAGGTCCGCGTGGACCGCCGCGACGTGACGGTCCAGGTCGACCACACCCGCAACCTGCGCGGACGCGAGCGCGTCCACGTGACGTGGGACGGCGCCCGCCCGAGCGGCGGTCGCTCGACGAGCCCGTTCGGCGAGAACGGCATGGACCAGGAGTACCCGGTGGTCGTGCTCCAGTGCCGCGGCCGCGACGATGCCGGCCTGCCGGCGGCGCAGCGCGTCCGCCCCGAGACCTGCTGGACCTCGACCGTCCAGCAGCGCTCGCAGCTGCAGGTGCCGGACGCCGCAGCCATCTGGCGCTCGGACCGCTACGCCGACGACACGGCGCGCAGCGCCCTGTCCGGGGTGCGGACGCTCCCGGCGAGCTGCGGCGGAGCCGCGCCGGGCACGTCGACGCACGTGACGCCGTTCGTGTCCGCGAAGGGCCAGACGTTCGCCTCCTGCTCCAGCGACACCCTGCCTCCCGAGGCGGCCGTCGACGCGTCGTTCCCGCCCGCCGAGCAGGCCGCGTTCACGACCGTGGACGGCAAGGGCGACATCCAGTTCGAGGTGCGCTCGAGCATCGAGAACGAGTCGCTCGGCTGCAACGACACGACCGCGTGCAGCATCGTCGTCATCCCCGTCATGGGCATCAGCTGCCTGCAGTCGGACTCGCGCCAGCTCAACGCGGCCTGCCGCAAGCAGGGCCGCTTCGAGCCCGGCTCGAGCAACTTCGACGGCCAGGGCGTCGACGAGAGCGTGTCGCCGCGCTACTGGTGGACCGAGTCGAACTGGCGCAACCGGATCAGCGTGCCGATCACCTTCGGCCCCGCGCCGAACGTCTGCTCCGTGCTCGACGACCGACCGCCGGTCGGCTTCTACGGCTCGGAGCTGATGTCGCAGGCCACCGTGCAGTGGGCGCCTGCCTACTGCCTGCGCAAGGACCGCTTCCGCTTCCAGCACAACGTCCTGCCCGACCTCGCCTCGTTCCAGCTGATGCAGCAGGACGAGATCCCGGGAGCCTTCGTCTCGAGCCGCAAGACCGTCGAGGGCGAGGCGCCGACCGCCTACGCCCCGACGGCCGTCACCGGGTTCGCGATCTCCTACGTCATCGACGAGCCGAAGAACGCCGGCGAGCGTCGCACGCTGAACCTCAACGCCCGGCTCCTCGCGAAGCTGCTCACGCAGAGCTATCCCGGCTCCAGCCTCGGCCGCCAGCACCCCGGGCTGGAGGACAACCCGGGCTCGCTGAACGCCGACCCCGAGTTCCAGGCCCTGAACCCCGGTCTGTCGACGGGGGAGCAGGAGGCCGCGGCCGTCCTGGTGTCGCTCTCGGAGTCCTCCGACGTGATCAAGGCGATCTCGACCTACATCGACGACGACCCGGAGGCGCGCGCCTTCGTGGAGGGCCGGCCCGACCCGTGGGGCATGCGCATCAACCCCGCCTACAAGGGCATGCAGCTCCCGGTCGACGAGTGGCCCTTGCTCGACACGTTCACCCCCGCCGTCCAGCAGGAGTGCCTCAAGCAGAACAACGACACGCCCTACCTGACGCGCCTGGCCGCGCCGGTGACCTCCTTCGTGAAGATCGCCGACGCGCTGCTGGATGCCTGGCCGTACTCGCAGACGAAGTGCAGCGGCCTCGGCACCGACCAGTTCCCCTACGTGCTCGGCCGGGCCGACCGTCAGGGCGTCGGCGCACGGTTCCTCGTCGGCGTGACGACCCTCGGCGACGCCGAGCGGTACGGCCTGCACACCGCCGCGCTGCAGACGTCGGCCGTGTCCCCACGTGCTCCGTTCACCGTCCGTGGACGGCAGTTCGTGGCGCCGACCGACGCGACGCTCGCGAAGGCGATCTCGACGGCCCGGCCGACCGGACGCACGCAGCCGTTCGCGCTCGAGGACGGGGCCGTGCGCCAGGCGAACGGCTACCCGGGCACGCTCGTCGTCTACACCGCGGCGAAGACCTCGGGCCTGGACCGCAGCACGGCGCGCACCGTCGCGTCGTTCATCCGGACCGCCACCACGGAGGGCCAGCGTCGCGGGTCGGGCAACGGCTTCCTGCCCGACGGCTACCTGCCGATCACCCGGACGGGCACCACCGCCGCCCTCTTCGCGTCGGCCCAGCAGGCGGCCCAGGACGTGGAGGCGCAGACCGGCACGACGCCCGGCGGCTCGGGAGGCGCGGGCGGCGGCGGAGCCACCGACCCCGCCTCCGGGGCGCCAGGGACCGACGGTGTGCCGTCCGACGCCGCGGCAGCCGGGGACGACCCCGCGGCGGCGGGCGGCAAGCAGCCCGTCGACGCCGAGCTGAAGAGCCTCGGCAGCACGCAGGGCGTCCACTCGGCCCTCGGCGCCTGGTTCCTGCCCGCGCTGATCCTCCTGCTCCTCGGCTGCGCGATCGCCGGCCCGGTGATCAGGCTCCGCGCGGCCGGGAAGGAGGACTCATGACCGTCGCACCCCTCAACGGTCGCCTCACCGGGCAGCGCCGGGGGAGTGGCGCCCTGAAGGGCAGTCTCGCCGCCGCGCGCGACACCTCGCGCGTCCCCGAGCGCGACCTCGTCCTGAGCAGCGGACTCATGGTCGTGGCGCTGCTCGTCGCCTGGGTGCTGCTCCAGACCCTCGTGCTCGGTGGTCTCTCCTACTCCCGCGCGCAGGACCGGCTCTACGACGAGCTGCGCACCGACCTGGCCGCGGGCACCGCGCCGACGGGCGGGGTCATCGCGCCCGGCCGCCCCGTCGCGCTCTTCTCGCTGCCGTCCCTCGACATCGACCAGGTCGTGGTCGAGGGCACGTCGGCCGGTCTCCTGCTCGACGGTCCCGGACACCGGCGCGACACCGTCCTGCCCGGCCAGGCAGGCGTCTCGCTCGTCTACGGACGGTCACGGACGTTCGGACGACCCTTCCACGTGATGATGCACGAGGCCGTGGGCACCCGGCTCGACGTCGTGACCGGGCAGGGGCGCTCCACCTACCGGATCGAGGGCGTCCGGCGTGCCGGCGACGACGTGCCCGCGCCCCCGGCGCAGGGACAGGGTCGGCTCACGCTCATCACCGCGGCCGGCGACGGCCGCCTCGGCGGGCTCCGACCGGACGAGCTGGTCTACGTCGACGCGTCCCTGCAGTCCAAGCCGTTCCCGGCCGGCGGCCAGCGGGTGAACACCCTCGGTCAGTCCGAGCTGGCGATGGCGAACGACACGTCGGTGCTGCCGTTGCTCGCCCTGACGCTCGGTGGCCTGCTCGTGGCCCTCGTGGGCATGCTGCTGCTGCGTCGACGGCTGCGCCCGGCCCTCGTCTGGACGGTGTTCGCACCGGTGTTCCTGGCCCTCGCGTGGTTCGCCGCGGACCTCTCCGTGCACCTCATCCCGAACCTCGTCTGAGTCGTGCACCGACCATTCACCGAGTCGCACCGAATGGACGTCTGCTGTTCACCGCAGACCGTCCGGACCCCCTCCATCGACGCCTAGCGTGCTCGTCGGGACGTCGCCCGACGGCCCACCCCCCTTCACGACAAGGAACTCCACGCGCATGATCTCCACGCGTACCCGGTTCGCCGCGGCCCTCGCCGTCGCTGCGACCTCGATGGCGACCCTCGGCGCCGTCGCACCGGCCCAGGCGGCCGACACCAACCCCGCCGACCCCACCTTCACGCCGAGCAGCACCGACCTGGTGGGCGTCGGGTCCGACACCTCCCAGCTCGCGCTGCACTACCTCGCGGAGGGCAAGGACGGCGTCGCCGCCGGCTACAACGCCTCCCGCACGGTCAAGATCGCCTCGTGGGCGGCCGACGGCTCGCCCTCCACGATCTCCCTGCGCAGCGGCGCCTCGGCGATCACCCGCCCGAACGGCTCGGGCGCCGGCAAGAAGCTGCTGTACGGCTCCAGCAACGACGCCAACGTCGACTTCGCCCGCTCGTCCTCCGCGATCTCCACGACCGAGCGCGACGCCGGCCTGAAGGCCTTCCCCTTCGCCGTCGACGGTCTGAAGCTCGGCACGCGCAAGGCCGGCACCGACGCCCCCGCGTCGCTGACCGAGGCGCAGGTGCTCGCCATCTACAAGGGCGACGTCACGAACTGGTCGCAGGTCGGCGGCAAGGACGCCGTGATCCACCCCTACGTCCCCCAGTCGGGCTCGGGCACGCGCTCGTTCTTCGAGGCCCAGCTCGTCCGCATCAACGACGGCAAGCCCGTCTCCCTCGGCTCGAACGTCAAGGAGACGCAGGAGCACTCCGACGAGAAGATCAAGGACGACCCGGACGCGGTCGTGCCCTTCTCGACCGGTCGCGCCAAGTCGACGACCAGCATCGGCCTGCTGAACGGCTTCAGCGTCCGCCGCGCGCTCTACAACGTCGTCCGCGGCAACGACCTCACCGGCTCGAAGGCCGCCGACCTCAACGCCGCCTTCGGCGAGACCGGTTTCGTCTGCTCCGACGCCGCCCGCCCGCTCATCGAGGCCGCCGGCTTCGACCAGCTGGCGCGCACGGCCCAGGGCGGCGTCTGCGGCCAGACGACCACGTCGGCGACGACCAACTTCCTCACCGCCGGTGGTCAGCAGAGCACCGTCGCCCTCACGGGCAAGGCGACGCCGAGCGGCAAGGTCACGCTGAAGGCCGCGGTCGGCCCGTCGACCGCCACCGGCACCGTGACGTTCACCGAGGGTGACGCCACCGTCGGCACCGCCACCGTGGACACGCTGGGCAACGCCACCCTCGCGCTCGAGGGCGTCGCCAAGGGTGCGCACAGCTACACGGCGACCTTCGCGCCCGACGACCCGCAGGCCTACTCCAAGGCGACCGGCTCGATCACCGTGACGGTCCCGGACGCGAAGTACTCCAAGGCCATCGAGGTCACCGCGCCCACGTCGGCCTACGGCGCGGCGCGCACCGTCACGGTGAACGTCGGCACCAGCGACCTCAAGGCCACCGGCAGCGTCACCTTCGTCTACGGCGACGCCGCCGAGCAGACGGCCGACCTGCAGGGCGGCACCGCGACCTTCACCGTCCCGGCCTCGCTGGACGCCGGCACGTACTGGGGCGCCGTCTCCTACTCCGGTGACAGCGACTTCGCCGAGGGCTACAAGCTCGTGAAGTTCGTCGTCACCAAGGCCACGACCCGCACCTCGCTCAAGCTCGCGGCGGCGAAGGTCAAGGTCCGCAAGGCCACGAAGGCGACCGTCACGGTCGGCATCACGGGCTCGACGCTGAAGGCGTCGGGCACGGTCACCCTGAAGATCGGCTCCAGCGTCGTCGGCACCGGCAAGGTCGTCAACGGCCAGGCCGTCGTCACGCTCAAGGCGCAGAGCACCACGGGTGCCAAGCGCGTCGTCGCGACCTTCGCGCCGTCGAGCAGCAACTACGGCGGATCCACGTCCGCCGTGGCGACCTACACCGTCGTCAAGTGATCGACCGCCGTGGCCGGCTCCTGCGGGAGCCGGCCACGGCGCGTTCCACCCGCCCCCGAGGAGAGACCATGTCCCTGACCGACGAGACCACCACGATCCCGGTGCTCGACGACGCCACGCAGAGCATCCCCGCGGTGCTCCCGGACCGGGCGTCGCTGGCGACGCTGGAGGCGACCGACGTGTCCGCGTGGTTCGGCACGCGCAAGGTGCTCGACCGGGTCTCCCTCACGATGCCCGCCGGGCGGATCACGGCGCTCATCGGCCCGTCCGGCTGCGGCAAGTCGACCTTCCTGCGCATCCTCAACCGGATGCACGAGCTCGTGCCGGGCGCCTCGCTCGCCGGCCGTGTCGAGATCGACGGCTCCGACGTCTACGACCCCGACCGCAAGCTCACCGACGCGCGTCGCGCGATCGGCATGGTCTTCCAGAAGCCGAACCCGTTCCCGGCGATGTCGATCGAGGAGAACGTGCTCGCGGGCCTCAAGCTCACCGGGACCAAGGTCGCGTCGCGCGACCGTGACGACCTCGTCGAGGAGTGCCTCACCAAGGGTGGGCTCTGGAAGGAGGTCAAGGACCGTCTCGACGCACCGGGCGGCGGACTCTCCGGCGGCCAGCAGCAGCGCCTCTGCATCGCCCGGTCGCTCGCCGTCAAGCCGCGCGTGCTGCTCATGGACGAGCCCTGCTCGGCCCTCGACCCCACCTCGACGCGCGTGATCGAGGAGACGATGCTCGAGCTCGCGCAGGAGGTGACGATCGTCATCGTCACGCACAACATGCAGCAGGCCGCGCGTGTGTCCGACCAGTGCGCCTTCTTCCTCGCCGCGTACGGCACCCCCGGCGTGATCATCGAGCACGGCGACACCGCGACCATGTTCGAGTCGCCGCAGGACCAGCGCACGTCGGACTACGTGAACGGTCGGTTCGGCTGAGGTGACCCGTCTGCTCTCGGTCCTCGGCGTCGTGGCGGCGGCAGCTGCGCTCGTCGTGACCGCCGTCCTGGCGAGCACCGCGCCCTCGACCCCGCGCGACGTGCAGGACCTCTTACCGGCCGCCGCGTCGGTACAGCTGCCCGACGCCGGTGCCGATCCGGCCGCGCCGTCGTCCGCGGGGACGAGCACGACGTCGCACGAGCCCGACCCGGCGTGGTTGGCGAGCACCGCGACGGCCACCGGCGTCCCGGCACGGGCGCTGCAGGCGTACGCGTCGGCCACGCTGCGGGCCGGTGCCGAGCTGCCCGGCTGCCGGCTCGGGTGGACGACGCTCGCCGGCATCGGGCACGTCGAGTCGGCTCACGGCGGGAGCACGCTGGCGCCGGACGGTCGCACGAGCGTCGAGGGTCCCGCGCTCGACGGCACGTCGGGCTACGCGGCGATCAGCGAGGACGGCGCCTGGGACCGGGCGCGCGGGCCTCTGCAGTTCATCGCCTCGACGTGGCGACAGTGGGGCTCCGACGGCGACGGCGACGGTGTCGCGGACGTCGACGACGTCGACGACGCCGCCTGGACCGCGGCGCGCTACCTCTGCGCCTCGGACGCGGACCTCACCACACCGGCCGGGTGGACGGCCGCCGTGCACTCCTACAACCACTCCGACGTCTACGTGCGCAGCGTCCTCGCCGCCGCCGACGCCTATGCCGCGCGCTCGGGCGGCTGATTCCCATCCGGTGATGGGAACCAGCAGCTCACCACGGTCTTCCCCCGCCCACCCTGGAAAGCATCCGCAGGTGAGCGACGGATTCCCATGAAGTGATGGGAATCAGTGGCCACGGGCGGCCGAGGCTGGGGTGGGGGAGGATGCTGAGGCGCCCGTAGGGTGGGCCGGTGGCCCGCATCGTGCACGTCGACGACCTCGACGACCCCCGTCTCGCCGACTACCTGCACCTGCGCGACGTGCAGATGCGGCTGGCGCACGAGAGCGAGCACGGCATCTACCTGGCCGAGGGCGAGAAGGTCGTGCGCCGGGCCCACGAGGCCGGTCACGAGGCCGCCTCGTTCCTCATGGCACCGCGCTGGCTCGACGGCCTGCGCGACGTCCTCGACGCGAGCGACGCGCCCTGCTTCGTCATGTCGGAGAAGGACGTCGAGCGGGTCACCGGGTTCCACGTGCACCGGGGAGCGCTCTCGGCCGTCCGCCGGCCCGCACCGGCCGACGTCGACGACGTGCTGGCCGCCGCGCGACGCGTGGTCGTGCTGGAGGACCTGGTCGACCACACGAACGTCGGCGCCATCTTCCGGGTGGCGGCGGCGCTGGGCTTCGACGCCGTCCTGCTGTCGCCGCGCTGCGCCGACCCGTTCTACCGGCGCGCGGTCAAGGTGGCCATGGGTGCGGTGTTCTCCGTGCCGCACGCCCGCGTCGACGACTGGTACGGGACGCCCGCGCTGCTGTCCCGCCACGGCTTCACCACGTACGCGATGACGCTCGCCGACGACGCGGTGTCGCTGGAGGACGTGCACGACGTGCCCGAGCGGCTCGCGCTCGTGGTCGGCTCCGAGGGACCCGGGCTCACCGAGCACTGGCAGCGCAGCAGCGACGTGCGCGTGACGATCCCGATGGCGGCGGGCATCGACAGCCTCAACGTCGCCACCTCGGTCGCCGTCGCCTGCTGGCACCTGCGCTGACGTCGTGGGGTCGCCGACGCTGCGACGACGCAGGCTCAGTCCTCGATCGCGGCCGGGGTCACCGGCCAGTCGCCGGGGTAGGCGTCGGCCAGCTCCTCGTGCTTCTTGTAGAGCTTCTTGCGCGCCTTCGCCGGCACGCGGTCGCCGAAGACGGTGCCGTGGAGGTGGTCGGTCTCGTGCTGCAGGCAGCGCGCGAGCAGGCCGGTGCCGTGGAACTCGACCGGCTCGCCCTTCTCGTCGAACCCGGTCACGCTCGCGACGTCGGGGCGCGAGCACTCGGTGAACGCACCGGGCAGCGACAGGCAGCCCTCGTCGGCGGTGTCGAGGTTGCGCTCGGCCGCCTCGGGCAGCGTGAGCCGCGGGTTCACGACCACACCGGTCACGCGGACGTCGTCGTCGTCGGGGCAGTCGAAGACGAACACCTTGAGGTCCACACCCACCTGGTTGGCCGCCAGGCCCACGCCGTTCGCGGCGTACATCGTCGCGACCATGTCGCGGACGAGGGTCTGGAGCTCCTCGTCGAACGACGTCACCTCGCGGAGCTCGTGGTGCATGACGGGGGTGCCCCACCGGGTGATGGGACGGACCGATCCGCCGTCGGGCAGGGGACGGGAGCTGGGGTGTGACGCCACCGCCCCAACGTATCGCGGGGTGAATCGCCCCGAGTCGTGGACTCCGCCCTGTGACGTCGGATACCATCGGTACGCGTCACTGCAACTCACAGTTACAGTGGAGTCGTGCACCCCAGTGGTGCCGGCGGGAACCCGTCCCGACCCCCATCACACCAACGTCCCTGCCAAGGAGACACCGTGGCGAACCGACCAGACCCCATGGGCATCGGGCTCGCGGTGCTGAACCGCATCGCGAGCTCGCCGGCCATCGACAAGCTCGGCCTGCGCAAGGCCACCGAGCGCGCCGTCTACCAGGGAGCCAAGTCCGGCTTCCAGCTCGCGGCCAACGCCAACCGCACCTTCAAGCGCGTCAAGGGCTCGGGCACGCCGCAGCGCCTCGGCGCGACCCAGGACAGCGGCCTGTTCGACCTCACCCCGACCGAGGACCAGCAGATGATGGTCGACGTCATCGGCGAGTTCGCCGACGAGGTGCTGCGCCCCGGCGCCGAGGCCGCCGAGAAGGCCGACGACACCTCCAAGGAGGTGCTCGACCAGACCAGCGAGTTCGGCCTGACGCTGCTGAACGTCCCCGAGTCGCTCGGTGGTCTGTCCGAGGAGCGCTCCGTGGTCACCGGCGTCCTGGTCAACGAGGCGCTCGCCTACGGCGACATGGGCCAGGCCGTCGCCTGCCTCGCGCCGGCGTCCGTCGCCACCGCCATCTCGCTCTGGGGCACCGACGAGCAGCAGCAGACCTACCTGCCGGCGTTCACCGGTGACGACGTGCCCGCCGCGGCGCTCGCCGTGGCCGAGTCGCGACCGCTGTTCGACCCGTTCGAGCTGCAGACCACCGCCACCGCGACGGAGGGCGGCTACCGCCTCACCGGCGTCAAGTCCGCCGTCGTGCGCGGCACGGAGGCCGAGCTGTTCGTCGTCGCCGCGGCGCTCGACGGCACCCCGCGCCTGTTCGTCGTCGAGTCGAGCACGCCCGGCCTGACCCTGGCCGCCGACCCGTCCATGGGTCTGCGTGCCGCCGGGCTCACCAAGCTGAGCCTCGACGGCGCCGTCGTCCCGGAGACTGCGCTGCTGGGCACCGCCGACGACTACCGCGAGTGCGTGCGGCTGTCGCGCCTGGCGTGGTCGGCGCTCGCGGTCGGCACGGGTCGCGCCGTGCTCGACTACACCAAGGAGTACGTCAAGACCCGCGAGGCGTTCGGCGAGCCGATCGCCCACCGCCAGGCGGTCGCGTTCATGGTCGCCAACATCGCGATCGAGCTCGAGGGCATGCGCCTGGTCACCCTCAAGGCTGCGTCGCGGCACGAGCAGGGTCGCGACGCGTCCCGCGAGATCGCCCTCGCCCGCAAGCTCGCGGCCGAGTACGGCATGAAGATCGGCACCGACGGCGTCCAGCTGCTCGGTGGCCACGGCTTCGTCAAGGAGCACCCGGTGGAACGGTGGTACCGCGACCTGCGGGCCGTCGGCGTCCTGGAAGGAGCAGTCCTCGTCTGAGGACGGACACGAAGATGACGATCAACCTCGACACCCCCAAGAAGTTCCGCGGGTTCATCCAGCAGGCCCACGAGGTCGCTGACAACTTCCTGCGCGCGAACTCCCGCAAGTACGACCTCGCCGAGCACGCCTACCCCAAGGAGCTCGACCTCCTCGCCTCGTTGATCGACGGCATGGGCGACTCCGGCGCCGGACAGGGCGCCGGTGCCGCCGGCGTCCGCCGCAGCGAGGACGCCTCGGAGAAGGACAAGGGCAAGGTCAAGAACGGCACCAACCTCTCCTCCGTGCTCTCGATCATCGAGATGTGCTGGGGCGACGTCGGCCTGCTGCTCTCGATGCCGCGCCAGGGCCTGGGCAACTCCGCCATCGCGTCGGTGGCCACCGACGAGCAGCTGGAGAAGTTCAAGGGCACGTGGGCCGCCATGGCGATCACCGAGCCCGGCTGCGGCTCCGACTCCGCTGCCATCCGCACGACCGCCGTCAAGGACGGCGACGAGTACGTGCTCAACGGCGAGAAGATCTACGTGACGTCCGGCGAGCGTGCCGACTCCGTCGTGGTCTGGGCGACGCTCGACCCGAAGCTCGGCCGTGCGGCCATCAAGAGCTTCGTGGTGCCGAAGTCGCTGCCGGGCATCCGGGTCGAGCGGCTCGAGCACAAGCTCGGCATCCGCGCCTCCGACACGGCCGTGATCGTGCTCGACAACTGCCGCGTGCCGGCGGAGAACATCCTCGGCAACGAGGAGATCGACACCAAGCAGGGCTTCGCCGGCGCCATGGCGACCTTCGACAACACCCGCCCGCTCGTGCCCGGCATGGCCGTGGGCTGCGCCCGCGCGGCGCTCGAGCTCACGCGTGAGCTGCTCGAGGACGCCGGCGTCGTCATCGACTACGACCGTCCCGCGACGTCGCAGTCGTACGCGGCGGCGACCTACCTGCAGATGGAGGCCGACTACGAGGCAGCGCTGCTGCTGACCCTCGAGGCGGCGTGGCTGGCGGACAACCGCAAGCCCAACTCCATGGAGGCGTCGATGTCGAAGGCCAAGGCCGGCCGCGCCGGCAACGACATCACCCTGCGGTGCGTCGAGCTGGCCGGCAGCCTCGGCTACAGCGAGGGCGAGCTGCTCGAGAAGTGGTCGCGCGACTCCAAGATCCTCGACATCTTCGAGGGCACCCAGCAGATCCAGCAGCTGATCGTCGCGCGTCGCCTGCTGAACCTGTCGTCGGCGCAGCTGCGCTGAGGACCGACGCCCCCGACCGCAGCACCGTGCAGGCCCCGTCACCCCCAGGGTGGCGGGGCCTGCCCGCGTCGTCGGTGCGGTGTGGGGCGTACCCCTAGGATGTCGACATGACTGGGCAGCTGCCGCCGGACTTCGACGTCGACTACCAGCTGACGCGGCTCGTCCGCCAGGTCAGGGCTCGGTCGTTGCGTAACCTCGCGACCATCCACGACGACCTCGACTACAGCACGTTCGTGCTGCTCCTGGCCATCGTCGACGCGACGACGTCGAGCGGTGGCGTGCGCGCGTCGGACCTCGCCGACTCCCTGCACGTCCACAAGTCGACCGTCAGCCGTGCGGTCCGCATGCTGGAGGACGCCGGGCTCGTCGACCGGACCCCGCACCCGGAGGACGGTCGCGCGCACGTGCTGCGGGCCAGCGCCGAGGCCGTGCGTCGTGTCGACGCCTACCGCGAGGACTCCCACGCCGCCCTCGCCCGCGTGATCGAGGACTGGGAGCCCACCGAGCTGCGCACGTTCGCGCAGCTGCTGGCGCGACTCAACGACGCCTTCGGCACTGAGTGAGCACGACGCCTTCGGCACTGGGTGAGCGCCGGGCGAGCCGCAGTCCTCAGGGTCGCAGGAGCACCTTGACCGCGCGCCGCTCGTCCATGGCGCGGTAGGCCTCGGCGACGTCGTCGAGGCCGAGCTGCAGGTCGAACACGTCGCCCGGGGTGATCGCGCCCGAGACGACGTCGGGCAGGAGCTCGTCGAGGTAGTGGCGCACCGGCGCGACACCGCCGGCGAGGCCGGAGTTCGTGCCGAACATGACCGGCACGTTGAGCTCCACGCCGTGGGGGACGCCGACGTAGCCGACGGTGCCTCCGGGACGCAGGCTCTGGAACGCCTGCTTCATCGACTCCTTGGTGCCCACGCACTCCAGGACGCTGTCGGCGCCGATCCCGCCGAGGATCTCCTTGACCTCCGCGGCACCCTCCTTGCCCCGGGTCGCGACGACGTGGTCTGCGCCGAAGCGCCGCGCAAGCTCCTGGCGGGGCTCGTGGCGCGACATCGCCACGACCGTCTCCGCGCCAAGACGCTTCGCGGCGAGCACCGCGCTGAGGCCGACGGCGCCGTCGCCGACGACCGCCACGGTCGAGCCCGGACCTACGCGGGCGGAGACGGCGGCATGGTGACCGGTCGGGAACACGTCGCTGAGCGTCAGCAGGTGGGGGACGAGCGCGTCGTCGACCGGCTGGGGCACGCGCACCAGGGTGCCGTCGGCGAACGGCACGCGGACGAGCTCGGCCTGGGCGCCGTCGTAGCCGCCGCCGTTGACGCACGAGGTCTGCACACCCTTGCGGCAGACCGCGCAGGTGTTGTCGCTGTACAGGAACGGGGCGATGACGAACTCGCCCACGGCCACGTCGGCCACCGCCGAGCCCACCTGCTCGACCACGCCGACGAACTCGTGCCCGATACGACGCGGCTCCGGCTGGTCGCCGTTCGCACCGCGGTAGGGCCAGAGGTCGCTGCCACACACGCAGGCAGCCACGACGCGGACCACCGCGTCGGTGTCGTCCTGCACGACCGCGTCGGGCACGGTGTCGAGACGGATGTCGCCAGGGCTGTGGAGGACGGTCGCACGCATACGTCCTTCCTACCAGTGCGGGGGTGGGCCTGCTGCTGGCCGTCGCGCGTCGTGCGTCCTTCGGGTGCGTCGGTCTGGGCGGTCGTGACCTTGCTGGTGCGCTGCCGCGGCTCGCGCTGGGTGTGGTCCCCGAAAGGGCCTCGACCGGGCGGCTGGCGGGCGCGGCGGCTCGGGTTCTCGGGCTGCGGCGCGGGTGGGACGCAAGAATCTGCGTTCGTGCGCTGAGATCCCAAGGCTTCTGCGTTGGCTACGGGATCCCGTCGTGAACGCAGAAGCCTTGTCTCGTTCGCGCGAATCCACCGCCGGTCCCGCGAGAACGCAGATGCTTGCGTCCGACGCGGGCCGCAGCCCCGACGGAGCAGGTGTGGAAGGATCGGGGCATGACCTCCAAGCCTGAAGTGGACTTCATCGAGGGCCCCGCGCCCACCGAGCTGCAGATCAAGGACATCATCGTCGGCGACGGCCCCGAGGCCGTGCCCGGCGGCGTCGTCGACGTGCACTACGTGGGCGTCGAGTTCGACACCGGCGAGCAGTTCGACGCCTCCTGGGACCGCGGCCAGTCCGCGCGCTTCCCGCTCCCGCAGCTCATCGGCGCGTGGCAGCAGGGCATCCCCGGCATGAAGGTCGGCGGACGTCGCCAGCTGGTGTGCCCGCCCGAGCTGGCCTACGGACCCGCCGGCGGCGGACACCGTCTGTCGGGCAAGACCCTCGTCTTCATCATCGACCTGCTGGGCGTCGGCTGATCCGACCCCCACGAACCACGACGCCCCCGGACCCTCGGTCCGGGGGCGTCGTCGTGCTCGCGCCTCACACGCGCAGGTCGTCGAGCAGACGGCGCAGCCGCTTGACCGACACCGGTCGAGCCGTCCCGAGGTTCTGGGCGACCACGCTCACCCGGAGCTCCTCCAGGGCCCAGCGGACCTCCTGCACGTCGGCCGCGGCGCGACGCAGCGGGCTCAGGCCACCGGTGCGCTCGTGGAACTCCGCCTCGAGCTCGTGCACGCGCACCAGCTGCTCGGTGAGCGGCGTGGCGAGCCGTCGACGCGCGGCCTCGAGGTAGACCGGCAGGCGTCGCAGCTGCTCGACGCCCAGGTCGCGGACGAAGCCCGGTGCCACGAGCCAGCTCAGCTGCACGCGGACGTCCTCCGCCGGCTCGCCCGTGCCCTGCGGCTGGGCCTGGCCGAGCTTCTCCAGCGACCGCAGGACGTCGCGCAGCACACCCGCGGTGACGTCGTGGACGTCGGCCCTCACCCGTTCGCGCAGGGTCTGGAAGGCAGCCTCGTTCCACACCGGGCCCCCGTGGCGGGCCACCAGGTGGTCGAGGGCGGCGAGCCGAGCGTCGTCGAGCACGGCCGCCGCGTCGCCGTAGGGCGAGGAGGCCAGCAGCAGCTTCTGCCGCAGGTCGAGCGTGCGGCCGAGCGAGGGCGTCGTGGTCGGGGTCGAGAGGGCGAGCAGCCGACCCTGGCCGCGCACCATCGCGACCTGCTGCTCCTCGGGGGTGTCGAGCACGCGCAGCGCCACCGACGTCCCCTCGTCGACGAGCGCCGGGTACCCCACGACCTGCCCGGCCGGCACGGTCCGCTCGAGCGTGCCGACGTCCCACGTCGTGATCCCGGTCCGGGCCGACTCCGCGGCGACCACCTCGAGGTCGCGGCGGACGACGTCCTCCAGCTCGGTGCGCAGCGCGTCGAGGTCGCGACCCCGGGCCAGCTCGGCGCCGTCGTCGACCACGCGGAAGGTCACCTTCAGGTGGTCGGGGACGGCCGAGAGGTCGAAGTCGTCGGGGGAGACGAGCGTGCCGGTGCGCTGCCGGATGCCGCGCACCAGCTGCTCGAGCAGCGGACCGGCCGCGGGGTCGAGCTGCTCGACGAGCGCCGCCGCGTGGTCGGGCACGGGCACCAGCTCGCGACGCAGCCGCTTCGGCAGCGAGCGGACCAGCGCCACCACCAGCTCGTCGCGGTGCCCCGGCACGTTCCACAGGAACTCCGCGGGGTCGAGGGAGAGGAGGTCGTCGACCGGCACATCGACGACGACGCCGTCGCTCTCGGTGCCGGGCTCGAACGTGTACGTCACGCGGTACTCGGCCGACTCCGACGTCCAGGTCGTCGGGTAGTCGTGCTCGAGGTCGTCGACGTCGGCCAGCAGCATCGCCGGGTCGAGGTCGAGCAGGTCGGGCGTCTCGCGCGACGCCTTCTTCCACCAGCTGTCGAAGTGACGCACCGAGACGACGTCGGCGGGCACCCGTGCGTCGTAGAACGCGAACAGCGTCTCGTCGTCGACCCGCAGGCCCCGGCGTCGGACGCGGTCCTCGACGGCCTCCGCCTCGCGGATCCGCAGGGCGTTGCGCTGCACGAAGGCGTGGCGCGTGCGCCACTCGCCCTGCACGAGAGCGTGCCGGACGAACAGCTCCCGCGCGAGGGCGGGGTCGTGCCGGCCGAGCGGCACGAGCCGGTCGACCACCAGGGGCACGCCGTAGAGCGTCACCCGCTCCTTCGCCATCGCCGCCCCGCGCCGCGCCGACCAGTGCGGCTCGGCGTACTGACGCTTCACCAGGTGCGCTGCGGCCTGCTCGACCCACTCGGGCTCGACCTTCGCGACGGTGCGCCCCCACAGCCGGCCGGTCTCGACGAGCTCGCCGGCCACGACCCACAGCGGCGGCTTGCGCGCGAGCGCCGACCCCGGGAACACCATGAAGCGCGCACCACGCGCGCCGAGGAACTCCTTGGAGTCGGCCTGCCGGACGCCGACGTGCGACAGCAGCCCGCTGAGCAGCGCCCGGTGCACGTCGGCCGGGTCGGCGCCGACCTTGCCCGGCTTCATGCCGAGGTCGCGCACGGTGCGGCGCAGCTGCGCATGCACGTCCTGCCACTCGCGGATGCGCAGCCAGTGCAGCATCTCGTCGCGGCAGAGCCGGCGGAAGGCGCTGCTGCTCAGCTCGTCGCGCTTCTCCTGCACGTACTGCCAGAGCACGAGCCAGGACAGGAAGTCCGAGTCGGGGCTGCGGAACCGCGCGTGCAGCTGGTCGGCGCGGGCCTGCTGCTCGGCCGGACGCTCCCGCGGGTCCTGGATCGACAGACCCGCGACGATGACGAGCACGTCGGCGAGGCACCCTTGACGGTCCGCCGCGAGGAGCATGCGGGCCATGCGCGGGTCGACGGGCAGACGCGACATCGTGCGCCCCAGCCGCGTGAGCCGGGGGCGGCGGTCGCGTCCCTCCTGCAGCGCCCCGAGCTCGGTCAGCAGCGCCCGGCCGTCGCCCACGGCGCGGCGGTCGGGTGCGTCGAGGAACGGGAAGTCCTCGACGTCGCCGAGGTCGAGCGACGCCATCTGCAGCAGCACCGACGCGAGGTTCGTGCGCAGGATCTCCGGGTCGGTGAACTCGGGGCGACCGTCGTGGTCCTCCTCGGCGTAGAGCCGGATGCAGATGCCGTCGGCCACGCGGCCGCAGCGCCCCGCGCGCTGGGCGGCGCTCGCGCGGGAGACAGGCTCGATCGGCAGCCGCTGGACCTTGAGGCGCTGGCTGTAGCGCGAGATGCGGGCGTAGCCGGTGTCGACGACGTACCGGATGCCGGGGACGGTCAGCGACGTCTCGGCGACGTTCGTGGCCAGTACGATGCGCCGTCCCGGGTGCGACGCGAAGATCTTCGCCTGGTCCTGCGCGGCGAGCCGGCCGTAGAGCGGCAGGACCTCCGTCTGGCGCCAGCGCAGGCCCTCGAGGTGGGCGGCGGCGTCACGGATCTCCCGCTCGCCGGACAGGAAGACGAGTACGTCGCCCTCGCGTGGCAGCTCACGGATGGCGGACTCGATGCCGTCGAGCATCCCGTCGTCCGGGTCGGTCAGCGGCCGGTAGCGCACCTCGACCGGGTAGGTACGCCCGCTCACCTCGATGACCGGCGCACCGTCGAACATCTCCGAGAAGCGCTCGACGTCGATCGTCGCCGACGTGACCACGACCTTGAGGTCGGGTCGGCGGGGGAGGAGCTGCTTGAGGTACCCCAGCAGGAAGTCGATGGCGAGGCTGCGCTCGTGGGCCTCGTCGACGATCACCGTGTCGTAGCGCGACAGGTCGCGGTCGTGGTGGATCTCGCTGAGCAGCAGCCCGTCGGTGACCAGCCGGATCTGGGTGCTGTCGCTGGTGCGGTCGTCGAAGCGGACGGCGTAGCCGACCTCCCGCCCGAGCTCGACCTCGCACTCCTCGGCGATGCGGGCCGCGACCGACCGGGCGGCGATGCGTCGAGGCTGCGTGTGCACGATGCGCTCGCGGCCGAGCAGACGCGCGATCTTCGGCAGCTGGGTGGTCTTGCCCGACCCGGTCTCGCCGGCGACGACCACGACCTGGTGGTCGCGCAGCGCCGCGGCGATGTCGTCGGCGCGGTCGGCGATGGGCAGCCCCGGCGCGACCTCCACCTTCATCGTCGACGTCGTCATCGCAGCCCCAGCCGGTCGCCGAGGACGAGGACACCGACGAACGCGAACACGTCGAGCAGCGTATGGGCCACCACGAGGGGCGCGAGCCGCCGGGTGCGGTGGTACCAGTAGCCGAACACGAGCCCCATGAGCACGTTGCCGAGCGCCTGGCCGAAGCCCTGGTACAGGTGGTAGCTGCCCCGCAGCAGGGCGCTGGAGACGATGATCGTCGGGGTGCTCCACCCGATCTGACGCAGTCGGGTGAAGAGGTAGCCGATCATCACGACCTCCTCGAGCACGCCGTTCTGGAACGCGGCGAGCACGAGGACCAGGGCCGTCCACCAGTAGACCTGCTGGGGCACGGTGACCACGTCGGCCGTGACGCCGAGGGCCCGGCCGGCGAGGTAGACGCCGATGCCGGGCAGGCCGATGAGGGCGGTGAGGCCGACCCCCTCCAGGACGGTCCGCAGACGTCCCGCTCCGGTGAGCCCGAGACGGCGCAGGACGCCGGGGCCGTCGCCGGCCAGCAGGAACAGCGCGAGGCCGACGGGCACGAGCGCGAAGCCGATGCCCAGCAGCTGGTAGGTGACGTCGAGCCACTCGCGGTCGCTGCGCGAGGCGTTGAGGGTCGCGGTGGCGTCGCGCAGCGGGCCGCGCGTGAGTGCGGCGAGCAGGCTGAGCGCGGCGTAGACGGCCGACTGGCCGAGGGAGACGCCGAGGACGAGCCAGACCTCCAGGCGCAGTCGACGGCCGTCCGGCGCCGCCGCGCCCGTGGCAGGGATGCTCACAGGTCGTTCGTGGCGAACGTGTCGCACTGGTCGGCGCTGCCGCCGTCGTAGCCGGCGAGGAACCAGCGCTGGCGCTGCTCGCTCGAGCCGTGCGTCCAGGTGTCGGGGTCGACCGTGGCCCCGGCCGAGGCCTGGATGTGGTCGTCACCGACCGCGGCCGCGGCCGAGAGGGCGGAGCGGACGTCGGCCGGGGTCAGGGGCTCCAGCAGCGTGGTCCCGTCGGCGTCCTGCGTCGTGGCGGCGTGGTGCGCCCAGACGCCGGCGAGGCAGTCGGCCATCAGCTCCACGCGCACGCCACCACCGGTCGCGCCGCTGCCGGACTGCGCGCGGCCGAGGATCCCGAGGATCTGCTGGACGTGGTGCCCGTACTCGTGGGCGACGACGTACTCCTGCGCGAGCGCGCCGCCGTCGGCCCCGTAGCGGCGGCCGACGTCGGCGGGCAGGGCGTCGGTCCAGTAGTCCTGCACGCTGTTGACGGTGCCGACGACGCGGCAGACGTCGTCGCGGTTGGCGTCGGCGCCGGTGCGGCACTGGCTGAGGTCGACGGTGGAGTCCTCGCCCGCGGTCTGGACCTGGCTGGTGTCGAAGGGACTCTGGCCCCCGGTGAGGGCGCCCGGGTCGACCCCCAGGAAGATCGCGACGAGCGTGACGACGAGGGCGCCGATGCCGCCGCCGACCAC